>NZ_JBMIRS010000117.1:0-19820 GCF_049198005.1 Paracidovorax sp. MALMAid1276
ACCCTTGACAACAGACTTTGCCACTACAGAAATTCTTCCGCGACGCCTCTAAGACATTGATTCACAATGGCGCGGCCTACGCAAATCGCCCGAAATGCCGATTTGGTGTCGAACTCGGGTTCGACGGCATCCTCACCGGCAAGATCGATTTCAACAAGCAAGACGAGCTGCCGCGCGACAAGCTGGTCAACCTGATCAACCACTTCGGCAGTCAGACCTTTGACCGCGCGCACGTCTCTGACGACCTGTTCGGCAACGCCTACGAATACCTGATCCGAAACTTCGCCAGCAAGGCCGGCAAATCCAGCGGGGAGTTCTACACCCCGGCCGAGGTCGGCTTCCTGATGGCCGAGGTGCTGCAGCCCAAGGCTGGCATGTCCATTTGCGACTGGGCCAGTGGTTCAGGTGGCCTTTTGCTGCAGTGCATCCGCTACGTCAAAAAGCATGGGGGCGATGTACGCCAGTTGCAGTTGCAGGGCCAGGAATCCAACGTTGCCACTTACAACATCTCGCGCATCAACATGATCCTGCACGGCATCCCGGTTTGGGAGCACAAGCAGGGCGACAGCCTGCGCGACCCGCGCCACGTCACGACTGACAACCGCCTCAAGCAGTTCGACCGCATCATCATGAACCCGCCCTTCTCGCTGGAGGATTGGGGTTACGACACCGTGGTGGCGGGCGACAAGTTTGGTCGCCTGTCACACGGCATGCCCCCGGCCAGCAATGGCGACTGGGCCTGGATGCAGCAGATCGTCAAATCCCTCAAAGATGCCGATCCAGACGCTGGCACAGGCGGCCAAGGCATGGTGGTGATGTCCCAGGGCGTGCTGTTTCGTGGCCAGCCTGAACAAACCGAAGAAGAAGACGGGCAGAACCAGAAGGCCGATGCCGAATACGTGATCCGCCGAGGCTTCATCGAAGCTGACTTGATTGAGGCCATCGTCGTGCTGCCGGGCAAGCTGTTCTATGGCAACAACGTGCCCGGCTGCCTGGTGCTGCTCAACAAGGCCAAGCCCGCCGAGCGCAAGAACAAGATCCTGATGATTTGGGCCTCGCGCCACTTCCAGAAGGGTAACCCGCAAAACTTGCTGCGTCCCTCGGACCTGATGCGCATCCTGGTGCCGTGGCGCGCCTTCGGCGATTTGGCTACTGCCCAGCGTATGGTGCCGGAACATGAGGCCCAACTCATCCGCGAAGTCGAAGAGCAGCGTGATGCCCGTCTGGCCGACATCGAGGACGCCTACGGCCCGGTGCTGGAGCCGCTGTCACGCCTGCAAGCCGAGTTGGCCAAGCTGGATGAATTGGACTTGAAGCAGCAAGCCGTCAAGGATGCCATCACGCCCGAGCATCCTTACTTTCACCCCCTGGCTCCGCTGCAGGCGGATGTCGAACGCATCGAAGGTGAAATCGCCGCAGCCGGGCGTGGGGAAAAGGCGGCGCTGAAAACCCAGCTGATCACCCCAAAGGCGAAATTCGATGTTGCCCGCAAGAAGCTGATCGACGCCATCAAAGCCCGCCACAAACAGGTGGCCCGAGCGGTCAAAGATTTGGGCAAGCTGCAGGAAGAGCGCGATGCCCGCGAGCAGGAGGTCAAGCTGGCCGCCGAGCGTGAGATCGCGCACCTGCGGGAGGCGTCTGCCGACCTGCTGCGCATTTGCAGCAGCGAAGACGAAGCACGGCGCTACTTCACTCTGGTCGGGCAGGAAGAGATCGCTGAAAACGAGTTCAACCTGAACCTGCCACGTTACGTAGATACCTTCGAGCCTGAAAAGGTATTGCTACTAAATGACGCTACCGCGCAACTGAAGTCAGCCACGGAGGCTGCCGATGCTGCCCAAACCACACTCAAGACGCTTCTGGCGCGCATCAGTGGGGCGGCCTGATGCTGACACACCGCTTCCGCACCATCTTGGGCGACATCCCGGCGGATTGGGATGCCAAACCACTGCGCAACCTGATCGCCGAGCACTTCGCTGGCGACTGGGGTGACGACGAAGGCGAACAAGCTGTAGCCGTGATGCGCTCAACCAACTTCACCAACGACGGCCAACTCGATTTCAGTGACGTGGCTACCCGCTATTTCCCGAAGGATAAGGCGGAGCAGTTCGGACTCCGTCAGGGGGACTTACTGGTCGAGCGCTCAGGTGGTGGACCGGAGCAGCCAGTTGGTCGCATTGGTTTCATCGAACGAGACATGCCAGGATCGACCGTCTCGAACTTTGTCCAAGTTCTGCGGCCTGATTCGCAGAAGGTGGATGCCAGTTTCTTGGGCTGGGCGCTGTTTGAATTCCAACGCACTGGCATCGTGGAGCGCGTGCAGCAGCAGTCCACGCAGATGCGCAATCTCAATTGGCGTGA
The DNA here is from genome assembly GCF_049198005.1 of Paracidovorax sp. MALMAid1276. Lineage (NCBI taxonomy): Bacteria > Pseudomonadati > Pseudomonadota > Betaproteobacteria > Burkholderiales > Comamonadaceae > Paracidovorax > Paracidovorax sp. MALMAid1276. Next base: position 2,362 of record NZ_JBMIRS010000117.1, read on the forward strand.
CTATCAGCGTTTGATGTTGCCTTGGCCCGAGATCGAAGAGCAGCGCCGCATTGCCGTCGCCCTCAAGCTGGTCGATGACGCCATTCAGAAGGCACGGACGGAGTTGGATGCAACGCGTGCATTGAAGAGATCTCTTCTGAATGAGTTGCTGGAGAAGGGGCTGCCTGGACGCCACTCATCGTTTATCGAAACGAAGCGAATGTCTTATCCAGAAAGTTGGACGCTAACCAAACTGAAGAAATGCGGCACATGGAGTGCAGGCGGAACCCCCGACCGAGAAAACGTCGGCTACTACGAGGGCTCAATACCCTGGGTGAAATCAGGTGAGGTCAACTATTCCGTCATTGTCGAAACCGAGGAGCACCTCAGCGAAGATGGCGCGAAGCAGACCACTTGCGGGGTATTGCCAGTCGGCACGCTGTTGATCGCAATGTATGGAGCAGGTGTAACACGCGGGCGTGTCGCGCTTTTGGGCATTCAAGCATCAACGAACCAGGCGGTAGCAACGTTCAACGGCCACGAGGGTGTCGAAAATGAATTCGTCTACTACTGGTTTGAGCGCAATTACGAGCGAGTGCGCGCTTGGGCAGCTGGATCGAATCAGGACAACCTCAGCGGATATCTGCTGAAGAATCTGCAAATTGCACTTCCAAATCATGACGAGCAGATCGAAATCGTCAAAGTATTGAAAGCTGCAGACAGTGCAATCTGCGCGATTCAGGATCGAGTCGCCACGCTCTTGGAGCTGAAGCGCTCCCTGCTGCAAAACCTGCTCACCGGCAAGATCAGAATTCCAGAGGGAGCCATTCATGCCTGAGGCAATGGAGGGGCCGGTCCCCTACACGGTGCGCACGCTGTTCAATGAGGAGACCACCGTTGAGCGGGAGATCATCGAGCACCTGAAGGCGGGCAAGCTGGGCTGGACATGGCGCTCGCGCGACTACCTGAAACCCTACCGGCCCGAAGAGCGTGAGGTGTTGCTGCTGCCGCTTTTGCGCGAAAAGCTCAAGGCCCTGAACCCTGGCGTGCTGACCAGTGACGCACGGGTCGATGCCATCATCACCAAGCTGCGCGGCTGCCGCGATAACCAGCAATGGCTGGCGTGGCTGAAGGATGGTGTCAATTACAAATTCGACGCAGCCGAGAACGCGCAGGATGTGTGCCTGATCGACTATGAGGACATCGACGCCAATGACTGGTGGGTGACCAATCAGTTCTCGATTGATGGCAAGTCGACGCGCAGGCCAGACATCGTGCTGCTGATCAACGGCATCCCCATAGTCGTGATCGAGGCCAAGACCGCCAGCCGCAGCAAGCCCGACTGGCGCGAGGGTGCCAAGCAGCTGGGCATGTATTCGGAGGAAATCGACCAGCTCTTCTACACCAACGCCTATGGCGTGGGCGTGAACGAGACGCGGATGATGTACGGCGTGCCCGGCCGGAGGCTGCAGTTCTGGCTGCAATGGCGTGACCCGTGGCCGCACGAGATCGATGAATTTGACGAGATGAAGGTGTCGCTCTACGGTCTTTTCGACCGGGGCAACCTGCTTGACTTCATCCGGCACTTCATTGTCTTTGTCACCAAAGACGGCAAGACCGAAAAGGTGGTGGTGCGCTATCAGCAGTACCTGGCGGTGAAGGACATTCTGAACCGAGCCACCGATCTGACCTCGCCCGCAGAGAAGCGGCGCGGCCTGATCTGGCACACCCAAGGGTCGGGCAAAACGCTGACGATGATCTACGCCGCACGCAGTCTGTGGGAAGACCCGAAGCTGCATCAGCCCACCGTAATTCTTCTGGTGGACCGCGAGCAACTGGGCGACCAGATGGATCGCGAGCTCAACTCCACCGGCACGGATAACGTCCACGTGGCAGCCAGCAAACGCGACCTGGAAGAAAAGCTCAGCGGCGACTACAGGGGCGTGATTCTGACCACGGTGCACCTGTTCGAAGGCATGCCCAAGCGCGTCACCAAGCAGCGGCCCAACGTGATCGTGATGGCCGACGAGGCACACCGCACGCAAGAGCGCGAGCTGGGCACCTACATGCGCTCAGCGCTGGAGGGAGCTTCGCTGTTCGGCTTTACCGGTACGCCCATCGAGAACGACGACCACAATACCCCCAAAGCCTGGGGCTATGTGAAGGACGACGGCAAGATCGAGCGTTACATGGGCCGCCCGTACACGGTGACCGACGCCCTGCGCGATGGCGTGGTCAAACCCATCCACTGGCAGCCGCGCGTGACCGACTGGCAATTGCATGGCACCAAGCTAGACCTTGCCTTCAAGCGCGAGTTTGGCCACCTACCCGAGGAGGAGCAGAACAAGCTGACGACCGAGGGCGCACGGCTCGATGCGCTGTTGTTCCACCCCACCCGGATCAGCCAGATTGCCGATGACGTGGTTCGGCATTTCACCGAGCACGTCCGCCCTAATGGCTTTAAGGGAATGCTGGTGTGCCGGGACAAGCAAGCGGTGAAGCTCTACGTCACGGCCTTGCGGGAGAGGTTGGGCGATGAAGCCGTGATGGCCGTCATCTCCGAGGCGCCACAGAAGGATCCCGAGGACATTCAGGCCCTCTACTTGGGCGAGACAAAGCGCAAGAAGCTGCTCAATGAATTCCTTATCCCGGCGCAGTCAGAAAGCGAAGAGCACCGGGATAAGGCGTTCCGAAAGGTGGAGATACTGGTGGTCTGCGACATGCTGCTCACCGGCTTCGACGCGCCGATTTTGCAGGCTCTGTATCTCGACAAGAAATTGCTGAACCACACGCTGTTGCAGACCATTGCACGTGTGAACCGCCCCTACAACGAGCTGAAAGGCCACGGCTTGGTGCTGGATTACTACGGCATCTTCGACGACCTGAATGAGGCACTGAACTACCGGCCTGACGAACTGGGAGACGTGGCGTTCCCGTTCGACACGATCCGCGAGCAGTTCCGCAAGACGTTCCAGCAGGTCTGGGAGCTGTTCCCGCTTGAGACCGTACCGCGCGATGGTTCGCACGATGCCTTCGTCACGGCGATGAAGATCTTGCGTGATGTGGATGGAGTCGAAAAGCAGTTCGATACTGGCTACCGCAACCTGCGCGTGCTGTATGAAGCGCTGCAGCCCGACGAGCAGTTGCGCGACTACGTACGCCCCTACGCCTGGCTGACCAAGCTGTACATGCTGTACCGCAAGAAGTTTTACCCGGATGCCAGCAAGAGCATCGAGGCCACCGAGGAAGACGCTGCCCGTACTCGGGAACTGATCCGCGAGCACATCGACGTCGACGAACTGGAAACCGAGTTCCCGACCTATGTTCTAGATGAGCACTTCCTGACCAAACTGAAGGACAAGAAACCGGATGCCAAGGCACTGGACATTGAGGCCATGCTGACGGCGGAGCTACGGATTCGGTTGGATCAGGACGATGCCTTCCGGCCACTGTCGGAAAAATTGCAGCGACTGATTGACGAAAAACGCGCGGGTACCCTGGCCGGTATCGCGCTGATTGAGGAACTGGAAAAGCTGACCGATGCGGTTCGCGCTGCAGTTGAGGAGGCCAATCGCCCAGTTGCCCAGCAGCTAGCCTTGAAGGTCAAAGCGCGCAATGCGGCAATCACCGATGCCCTGGCAGCTGAAATCGCCGCCGCCACGCTGACCGAGGCCGACAAGCATTGTTTCCCGGGTTGGTGGGGAAGCAGCACGGTCGATCCGGAGCTGTCGCGCGGTCTGTTGTTCATGGTTGCCACCCGTTTCTCGTTGGCAGGTCTTCTGACCGATGACGCGATGGGCTTCATCGGCAGCCTGGTGCAGGTTTTGAAACGGCGCCACTACAAGCCCGGCGCACCAACGGCAACCGGTGATTAAGGTGCGTGACCGCGTTGAATTGGTCTTACCAGATGGGCGAACCATCGACTATGCGATCCAGATTTCGCCCAAGTCACGGTCGCTGCGTCTGAAGCTGAGTGCCCGTGACGGCATGGTAGTCGTCGCGCCGCCGAATCTGGATCGCCACAAGTTGCTTTCAATGGTGGCAGCGAAGGCGGATTGGATCGGTGAGCGGATTGCCGGCTTCGATGCCGTGCGTCATCTGATCACCACCGAGTCAGCAGCACGTCCCCAAGCGTTCGACTTGCCGGCGCTTGCCGAGTCCTGGCGGGTGGAATACAAGCCCACGCGCACCCGCACGGTGGGGGCCCGCATCGAGCAAACGGGCCGCATCGTTGTTGCCGGGGCGGTAGATGATGTTGAAGCCTGTCACGCGGCATTACGACGGTGGCTGGCTCGTCATGCCAACATGGCCTTGTCACCCTGGCTGGCGAATCTTGCCGAACCTGCTGGGCTGAGGTACTCAGATCTGGCTATCAAGAACCAGCGCACGCGCTGGGGGAGTTGTTCCACCACTGGACGCATCAGCCTCAATTGCAAACTGCTGTTTTTGCCGCGCGATCTGGTGCGATACGTAATCTGGCACGAGCTTTGTCATCTGCTTGAGCCCAATCATTCGGATCGGTTCTGGATGCATCTGAGGCATTTCGAGCCAGCAGCGGACTCACTGCACGGTCGGATGCACGATGCTTGGAAGGCTGTGCCTAGCTGGGCGCAGCGCGGGGTGGGGTTGGTACTGTGACCTCCGGTGATGCTCACGACAGTCAGCGCTTGGAAATCGCCACCCTCCGCGCCGAAAACGACCGTCTGATCGCACTCCTCGAATCCCACGGCATTGAGTGGCGTACGCCGCAATCGGCCGTCGTCGTGGCGAGAGAGCTGGAGCCGTCCAAGCTTTCCACCGCCGAGAAGGTGGCCCTGTTCCGGCGCCTGTTTCGCGGGCGCACAGATGTATACCCGGTCCGCTGGGAAGGCAAGACCTCAGGCAAGTCTGGCTACGCACCCGCCTGTGCCAACGAATGGCGCGCCGGGGTCTGCGAAAAGCCGCGCATCAAATGCGGCGATTGCAGCAACCGCCTGATGATCCCAATGTCCGACGCAGTGATCTACGATCATCTTGCAGGCAAGCACGTGGTCGGTGTCTATCCGCTGCTGGAAGATGACACCTGTTACTTCCTCGCTGCGGACTTTGACGAGGCCGACTGGCGTGACGACGCACGAGCCTTCATGCAATCCTGTGAGGAACTGGGTGTTCCAGCGGCGCTGGAAATATCAAGATCTGGTAATGGCGCACACGCGTGGGTGTTCTTTGCCAGCAGGGTCGCTGCCCGGGATGCCAGACGCTTGGGGACGGCAATAATCAGCCATACATGCTCGCGCACCCGGCAACTGATGCTGGAATCCTATGACCGACTGTTCCCGAACCAGGACACCATGCCCGAAGGCGGGTTCGGCAACCTAATCGCTTTGCCGCTGCAGAAAGGTCCGAGGGAGCAGGGTTTCAGCGTCTTTGTCGATCTCGATCTGCGACCGTACCCTGATCAATGGGCGTTCCTCGCCTCCATCCAGCCGATGGCCGCGCACGATATCGAGCCGACCATCCTCCGAGCCACGGGTGGCGTCCATCCGCTGGACGTCACCTTCATCGACGACGAGGACCTGGCCACGCCCTGGAAGCGCGAGAACACATCGGCCAAGAAACTGGCCGGTCCGATGCCGAAGTCACTGACCGTCACGCTGGCCAATTTGATCTATTTCGAGAAGGCTCAGTTGCCCCAGGCGTTGGCCAACCGGCTGATCCGGCTGGCGGCGTTCCAGAACCCTGAGTTCTACAAGGCCCAGGCGATGCGGATGTCGGTGTGGGACAAGCCGCGCGTCATTGGCTGCGCCGAGAGCTATCCCCAGCACATCGCCCTGCCGCGCGGTTGCCTGGATGCCGCGCTGTCCTTGCTGAGAGACAACGGCATTGCCTGCGACCTGCGAGATGAACGCTTCGGCGGCCAGCCGCTGGACGTGTCTTTTGTCGGAAGTCTGCGCCTCGATCAGGAAGCCGCTGTTGCAGGACTGCTCACCCACGATGCTGGCGTGCTGTGCGCGCCAACTGCCTTCGGCAAGACGGTCACCGCCGCCGCGATGATCGCCCGGCGGGGCGTCAACACCCTGGTGCTTGTGCATCGCACGGAGTTGCTCAAGCAATGGCAGGAGCGCCTGCAAGCCTTTCTCGGGGTCGCCAAAGGCGTGGTCGGCACCATCGGCGGCGGCAAGGCCAAACCGACTGGCAAAATCGACATCGCCGTGATGCAGTCCCTGTCCCGCCAGGGCGAGGTGAACCCGCTGGTCGAGGACTACGGCCAAGTGATCGTCGACGAGTGCCATCACGTTGGCGCAGTCTCCTTCGACGCGATCCTCAAGCGGACCAAGGCGAAATACCTGCTGGGCCTGACGGCGACACCGATCCGCCGCGACGGGCAGCAGCCGATCATCTTCATGCAGTGCGGGCCGATCCGATACACGGCGGTCAGCCCCGCTGGCTCGCCACACGACTTGGAGGTGCTGCCTCGTTCACGCTTTACGCGTATCGACCTGCCCATCGATGCTGGTATCCAAGACGTGTTTCGACATCTCGCCAATGACCAGGCAAGAACTGAGTCCATCGCCTCCGAGGTTCGTGATGCAGTCGGTCAGGGACGCAAGGTGCTGGTTCTGACCGAGCGCACGGAACACCTCGATGCCATCAAGACCGAGCTCGACGGCCTGCTACCGGTACCGTTCGTCTTGCACGGTCGAATGTCGAAGAATCAGCGGTCGGCGCTGGTGGCAGACCTTGATGCACTACCGCCCGATGCGCCGCGCGTTTTGCTTTCGACTGGGAAGCTGGTTGGCGAGGGCTTCGATCACCCGCCGTTGGACACCCTGGTCCTGGCCATGCCGGTTTCCTGGAAAGGCACCCTCCAGCAGTACGCCGGGCGCCTGCACCGTGAGCACGCCTGCAAGGCCGACGTGCGGATTATTGACTTCGTGGACACCGGTCACCCGGCGCTTCTGAGGATGTGGGACAAGCGGCAGGCTGGTTACCGGGCGATGGGGTACCGATTGGGTGGTGACGTGGCTGTGACTGAATGACAGCTGCAAATTTCCTCTCCAACCCGCAGCAACCCGCGCCAGTGCTCATAAGCTCGGGATGCCAGTCGGCACGTGGTCAACCATCCGCCACCACCAACACCATCTCAATGGGCGTTCGCTGTACGCAGCGGACGCCCTTTGGGCTTTTGGCAAGGTGACATTGCGACGCACGGATTGACGTCCGCAACGTGCCAGTCAACCTGACAACAATGCCGCGGCAATGCTGATCGCACGATCTGTATGCCTATGAACAGCAGCATGATGGGCATTGCTTGCTCCGATGCGGTTGGAAAGTTGCAAATCGTCTCCAGCCAATCTTGGCAATGGTGTGTGACGGAATGAAGTAAGAGCAGGGTGGCGTACAGGACAGGACGGCACACGCCGCTCAGTCTACGCAGCGCGCCAGCCCGCGTCAGGTTGCGCCGCCATCCTCCAGCACCAGCGTGCTGACATCCTTTTGCCGCTTGTCGGATCGCGAAGTGCGAAACGTGATGGGCAGGGTCCACTTGTACCGGCTTGTATCAATGGTTGAGTGCCGATGGTCTGAGTCAGACAATGCCAGTCCTATTTGCCGGAGGTTGCCATGCCAATGGAATATCTGCTGGGATTGCATCGCGATGAACTCCCATTGTTTGAGTCCGACATTCGCAACATTGACAAGCTGCGCGTCTTGAGCGCGGCGGGAATGGTGGAAGTGCGGCTGCCGCCGCCAGATGCTCCGCACCAACCAGCGCAGGTGCTCTATATCACGGGGCTCGGATGCGCGACGCTGCGCGCGCGAAGTGCACAGCGGTGCTCCGCTGCACCCGTGGTTCAGCGGGAGCTTGAATGCTCTGCTGACTGAGGATTCGCGCGAGGGGACATCGGACTGATGGAGGGGGCGGCACGCCGAAGTCCTACAAATTGATGCGCCGCACAAGAACCGCCCGCGCGCAGTGCTGAAAATAGTATGTCCCATGTGAATTACTGGCCGAGCCAGTCAGGGGGCGTCTATGAGCACTTGGTACAAACTGGATCTGGGGCCCGACGAGCAGGCGTTCGAGCCCACCTTGCGCATTCAGCAGATGTTCATGTCCAAGTTTCTGATGTGCGCGCCCGGCTCTGGACGCGCGCTTTTCTCGTGCTACGACAAGGCCGCAGACCGTCTGTGGCTGTACTTCTCCCCCGCCGCTTCCGATATTGCACAGCGTGTTTATGCGCAGCCGTGCGACCCACCCACTGCGCTGGATTGCATCGGGTTGCTGGCGGGAGAAGGCGATGCTTTGGGCATTTCCGCCCCGCAGTGGGCACAGGCGGCTTGACGCAGCTTTTTGGGTATTGCCATGTTTGTACCATCTCCAAACCTTGTTTTTGCCCAGGCGCAACGCCATGCTGCGGTGCCCGTTCTGCAGATGGGCGAAGTGCCGGTGGGCAACCTGTCTCATCAGCGGCAACAGGCGGACCCGGACGTGTGCGCGTGTGAGCCATCCGATGTCGATGCCTTGCTGCAGGACCATTTCGAGCCGCAGCGCCAGCACGGGGACTGCGGTGGTGCGCTGCGCCAGGCGTGTGGCTGAGGCATCTCTGGCCCCAAACGGGCTTTCCCGGCTCGGAAACAAATTGAAATAATCCGAAACTGGGTCGAGACGACGCCTGCAGGGCTTGCCGGCACCATGAAGGCCATGTTCAACATGACCTCTCAAGGTGCCACATCATGAAGCCCTGGATCAAGAAAACGTTGACGGTATTTTTTGGGACCACGATCGCGCTGGGGGGGCTCACCGCATGCTCCAGCGCCTACCACCATCGTGGCCCGATGTCTGCCGAAAAGATGGCAGAGGTGCGCGCCAAGGTGGTCCAGCGCGTGAGCAACAAACTCGATCTGGACGAGGCCCAGAAACAGAAGCTCAACACCCTTGCGGATGCAGTGCAGGCTCAGCGGGCAGCCTGGCGGGGTTCGGCCAACGATCCCCGTACGGACATGCAGGCCATCGTGTCGGGGGCGAAGTTCGATCGCGCCCGTGCACAAGCGCTGGTGGAAGAAAAAACCCGTCTGATCCAGTCCGCCAGTCCCGAAGTCATCAAAGCGCTTGCAGACTTCTACGACAGCCTCGATGCCGGGCAGCAGGAAAAGGTCCGCGCCATGCTGCAGCAGCACCGGCGTGGTTTCATGCCTCGCGCATGATAAGGAACGGAAGGCGCTATTCCATGTCGTCCGCACTTGAACCCCTTTACCAGCTTGCGCAGGGCGTGCGCACCCACGGGCCTGCGTTGCTGGCGGGCATGCCGGATCCGCACGACGAACTCATGTCGCTCGTGTGGGGCCCCCGGTTCGACCGCGACCATGCGATGGGCCTGCTTGCCCGCCGGCCCGACCTGGCAGGCCAGGCACTGCCGGCGCTGCTGGCCGCCGCCGACCACTTCGATGCACTGCATGCACCGGCGCAAAGCCGGCTGCGCAGGCTCATCGTGCGGCACCGCGCATTGGGCGAGGTGCACGCGCAAGCAGCAGGATCGGCAGGAGCAGCGGGAGCAGTGCCCAGCGCAGCCAGGGCTTGTGCCTGACAGTGCAAGAATCGCGCATGCACCGCATTTTGTTGATTGACGACGACGAGCAGCTGGGGCCGCCGCTCAAGGTTTACTTTCAGCGGTTCGAGCTGGAGCTGGTCCACGCCACCCGCCCGAGCGAGGGGCTGGCACGCCTCGAGGCTGGCGGCTTTGACGCTGCCATCCTCGATGTCATGCTGCCCGAAATGGATGGCTTTGAACTGTGCCGCACCATTCGCAGGCAGGGCGACCTGCCCATCGTGATGCTGACGGCAAGAGGCGAAGTGATGGACCGAGTGGTCGGCCTGGAGCTGGGAGCGGACGACTATCTGCCCAAGCCCTTTGAGCCACGGGAGCTTGTGGCGCGTCTGCAGACGGTGCTGCGTCGGCGCCGCGCGCCGGGGGCTGCAGAGGTCCCGGCCACCCTCGAATTCGAAGGCCTGCTGATCGATGCGGCGCGCCGCAGCGTTGTGCGCCAGGGGGTGGCGGTGGAGTTGACCGGCACGGAGTTCGACCTGCTGCACCTGCTGGCGCGCGAGCCGGGCAAGGTGTTCAGCCGCGACGACATCCTGAACCAGCTGCGCGGCCACGAGGCAGAGCTGTACACGCGTGCGGTGGACATCGTGGTGAGCCGCTTGCGCAAAAAGCTCGAGCCGCTCGACTGCATCAAGACGTTGCGCAATGCGGGCTATTCGCTGGCCTTGCGGCGCGCTGCCCCCCCCGCCACCCCGCAGGGCCAGCCATGATGAAGTGGCTGGCTGATTGTGATCCAGAGCACGACCGTGACTGCCCCTGGCACCGGCGCGCCCGCGACGCGGTGGGCTACTCGCTGCGCATCCGCCTGGTGCTGGTGTTCATGGCCCTGGCCGTGACGGTGGCCGTGGTCTTCATGGGCGGCATGCAGAGGGTGGTCGCGCTGGGCTGGAAGGAGGCCGCGCGGCCTCTGCTGATGGACTATGTGGACCGGCTGACGGCGGACATCGGCAGCCCGCCCAGCATTGAACGTGCGCAGGCCATTGCTGACCGTTTGCCGGTCACGCTGCGCATCGACGGGCCGCAGGTGCAGTGGGATTCGCACCCCCATCGGCCGCGCCCCGACTGGATGAGCGACAAAGTGCAGCGCCAGGATCACTGGAGCCGTGACGACACCGGCTACCGGCTGCTGCAGCGCACCACCGCAGACGGCCATCACATCGAATTCGGGCTCAACGCGCTTTCGTGGGACAAGCGCCCGCGCATCGCCTGGGGCACGCTCACCGTGCTGCTGCTGCTCACGGCACTGACGTTCGTGTACGTGCGCCATCTGCTGCGCCCGCTCGACGACATTCGCCATGGAGCCCGCCGCTTCGGCCAGGGCGATTTTGCCGAGCCGATCCCGGTTCGGCATGCACACCGCCCGGATGAACTGGGCCAGCTCGCCGCCACCATCAACACCATGGGCGACGACATTCACCAGATGCTGGAGGCCAAGCGCGCCCTGCTGCTGGCCATGAGCCACGAACTGCGCAGCCCGCTGACCCGCGCGCGGCTGAACAGCGAGCTGCTGCCCGAAAGCCCCGACGTGCTGCCGCAGCGCGCGGCGCTGATGCGCGACCTGGGCGAGATGTCGCGGCTCATCACCGACCTGCTGGAGAGCGAGCGCTTGGCCGGCCGCCACGCCGCCTTGCACCGCGAGCCCACCGACCTGGCCATGCTCGCGCGCGAGGTGGTGGACGAACTGGATGCGCGGCACACCGGCGCGCGCGCCATTGCCTTGCACATCCAGGCCGACCTGCCGGCCTGCACGGTGGACCGTTCGCGCGTGCGCCTGCTGATGCGCAATCTGCTGGACAACAGCCTGCGGCACAACGACCCCGCAGCCGCACCGCCGGAGATGCACTTGCGCCTTGCCGACGGCGTGGTGGACATTGAAGTGCGCGACCACGGGCCCGGCGTGCCGCCAGAACACCTTCCCCACCTGGCCCAGGCCTTCTACCGCCCCGACACCGCACGCCAGCGCGCCACCGGCGGGGTGGGGCTGGGCCTGTACCTGTGCCGACTCGTCACCCAGGCGCATGGTGGCAGCCTGCAGGTGCGCAATGCCCAGCCTGGCCTGGCCGTCACGGCGCGGCTGCCTTGCGCCCACTGACGGGTGTTGTGAGTGGGAAGCGCGTTCACTTTTTCAACGAGCTTCCCAAAACTCACAACACGAGCAATGCGGGTCCGCTGAGCCCGGCGCTTGGCTTTAGATGTGGGGCTGGCATGGGTCTGGCGCGGGCCCATCGACCACCACTCCGCGCTGCCCAAGCTTGGTGCGCCTGGAGCAGGGCGCTGGGAAGAAGCGACAGCACCATGCCGGCGGCTGCCGGCCTGCCCGATGCTGGCATGCTTCAAAAAAATTGCCAAAAATGCCATTGAGCGCTTGCTGATAAAAGGTTTGTAGCTATGAAATTGATACCTGCCAGCAGCGTGGCTCTGTGGCTGGCCCCGTTTTTGCTCAATGTCTCACAGCCCCAAAACTGCCGTGGCATCTAGCGTTTACCCTGTATATACAGGTATGCTCCAGGTGTCATCATCAGCGTGCGGGCGGCGGGCGCCGCCCTGCGGGTGGGCCACAGGTATTGACTTTGAAACAGGAGCAGATGATGACTCGATCGGTTGTGAAGTGGACGTCGCTGGCAGCGGCTGCAGCATGTGTCGTGATGGGCCTGGCCGCACCGGCCCAGGCACAGGAAACCAAGATTGTGCTGGGCATGTCCGGCTGGACGGGCTTTGCGCCGCTCACGCTGGCCGACAAGGCCGGCATCTTCAAGAAGAACGGCCTGGATGTGGAGATCAAGATGATCCCGCAGAAGGACCGCCACCTGGCCCTGGCCTCCAAGTCCATCCAGTGCGCGGCCACCACCGTGGAGACGCATGTGGCCTGGAACGCCAACGGCGTGCCCATCGTGCAGATCTTCCAGATGGACAAGTCTTTCGGCGCCGATGGCATTGCGGTGCGCGGCAGCATCAACAGCTTTGCTGATCTCAAGGGCAAGACCATTGGCGTGGATGCGCCCGGCACGGCCCCGTATTTCGGCCTGGCCTGGATGCTGAGCAAGAACGGCATGAGCCTCAAGGACGTGAAGACCACCACGCTGTCGCCCCAGGCCGCCGCGCAGGCTTTCGTCGCAGGGCAGAACGACGCGGCCATGACCTACGAGCCGTATCTGTCCACCGTGCGCGACAACCCCGGTGCCGGCAAGATCCTGGCCACCACGCTCGACTACCCCATGGTCATGGACACCGTGGGCTGCGACCCCACCTGGCTCAAGGCCAATGCCAAGGCTGCGCAGGCGCTGACGAACTCGTACTTCCAGGCGCTCGAGATGATCAAGGCCGACCCTGCAAAGTCCAACGAGATCATGGGTGCCGCCGTCAAGCAGACCGGCGAGCAGTTCGCCAAATCCTCGTCCTTCCTGCGCTGGCAGGACAAGGCCGCCAACCAGAAGTTCTTTGCGGGCGAACTGCAGGCCTTCATGAAGGACGCCACGGCCATCCTGCTGGAGGCCGGCGTGATCCGCAAGGCGCCTGAAGACCTGAGCGTCACCTTCGACGCGAGCTTCATCAAGTAAATAGCCGGAAGAAGAGCGCCCCATGTCTGCCGTGCAACCCCTGTCCGTTTCAGAGCCGAAGGCCCCCGCGCGCCGTCGCTCGCTGGCTCCGCTGGAGCCCGTGAGCAGCAGCGCCCGCTGGGTGCTCGGGCTGGCCTTTTTCGCCCTGTTCGTGGCGGTGTGGGCGTTCTTCACGCTGGGCGGCTTCGTGTCGCCCACCTTCCTCGCCAGCCCCGTCACCATGGTGAAGGAGGGCTGGCTGCTGTTCACCGAATACGGCTTCATCAAGGACATCGGCATGACCGTGTGGCGTGTCGTCGGCGGCTTCATCCTGGCTGCCGTCATCGCCGTGCCGCTGGGCATCGCCATGGGGGCCTACAAGGGCATCGAGGCGTTCTTCGAGCCCTTCATTTCTTTCTGCCGCTACCTGCCTGCGTCGGCCTTCATTCCGCTCTTGATCCTGTGGGCAGGCATTGGCGAGGCGCAGAAGATTTTGGTCATCTTCATCGGTTCGGTCTTCCAGATCACGCTGATGGTGGCCGTGACGGTGGGCGGCGCGCGGCGCGACCTGGTGGAGGCCGCCTACACGCTGGGCGCGGGCCACAAGGGCATCGTCACGCGGGTGCTCATCCCCGGTGCCGCACCCGAGATCGCCGAGACCTTGCGCCTGGTGCTGGGCTGGGCCTGGACCTACGTCATCGTGGCCGAGCTGATCGGCTCGTCGAGCGGCATCGGTCACATGATCACCGACAGCCAGTCGCTGCTCAACACCGGGCAGATCATCTTCGGCATCATCGTGATCGGCCTCATCGGGCTGGTGTCCGACTTCGCCTTCAAGGCGCTCAACCACCGTCTTTTTGCCTGGAGTTTTGTGCGATGAGCAGCGTTTCCATACAAGCCGTCTCGCGCACCTTTGAAGGGCGCAAGGGCCAGCGCACGCAGGCCCTGCTGCCCGTCGATTTCGAAGTGCGGGACAACGACTTCGTCACCATCCTCGGCCCCTCGGGCTGCGGGAAATCCACCCTGTTGCGCATTGTGGCGGGACTGGACCACGCCTCCAGCGGCCGCGTGCTGCTCGATGGCGCCCTGGTCGACGGCCCTGGCGCAGACCGGGGCATGGTGTTCCAGAGTTACACGCTGTTCCCTTGGCTCACCATCGAGCAGAACATCCGCTTCGGCCTGCGCGAGCGCGGCATGCCCGAGGCGCAGCAGAAAGAGCGCGCGGCGTACTTCATCGCCAAGGTGGGCCTGCGCGGCTTCGAGCAGCACTTTCCCAAGCAGCTGTCGGGCGGCATGCAACAGCGCACCGCCATTGCGCGCGCGCTGGCCAACGACCCCAAGATCTTGCTGATGGACGAACCCTTCGGCGCGCTCGACAACCAGACCCGTGTGCTCATGCAGGAGCTGCTGCTGGGCATCTGGGAGTCCGAGCGCAAGACGGTGCTCTTCGTCACCCACGACATCGACGAAGCCATCTTCATGGCCAGCCGCGTGGCCGTGTTCAGCGCCCGGCCCGGCCGCATCAAGACCGAGCTGGCGGTGGACTTGCCGCACCCGCGCCATTACACGATCAAGACCAGTCCCGAATTCATGGACCTCAAGGCGCGCCTGACGGAAGAGATTCGTGCCGAATCCATGGCGGCAGACCTGCATTGATCTGACCCTGCACCCGCCCCGCATCCGTCCATGAGCGCCCGTCCGTCCCGCCGCACCACAGCCGCTGCACCGCGCAGCGCCACAGCTGCCAAGGCCGTGGCCGCGGTGGCCGCGCCCGCGCAGGCCATGGCGTTGTACGAGCAGGTCAAGGACCATATCTCGCGCAAGATCCAGGAAGGCATCTGGCGCGCGGGCGACCGTTTGCCGTCCGAGAACGAGTTGGTCACCCAGTTCGGCATCTCGCGCATGACGGTGAACCGCGCGCTGCGTGAGCTGGTGGAGCAGGGCCGCATCGTGCGCGTGGCCGGTGTGGGCAGCTTTGTGGCCGAAGACAAGCCCCAGTCCACGCTCTTGCAGATCGCCAACCTGGCCAGCGAAATCCGCCAGCGCGGGCACGACTACCGCTGCGACGTGCTGGTGGTGGAGCGCACCTCGGCCACGCTGGAGATCGCCGCCGCGCTGGACCTGCGCACGGGCGAGTCGGTGTTCCACTCGCTGTGCATCCACCGCGAGGACGGCCTGCCCGTTCAGCTCGAAGACCGCCATGTGAACCCGCGCCAGGTGCCCCAGTTCGCTGCGCAGGACTTCACCTTGCTGCAGCCCTCCGAATACCTGGTGCGCAACGTGCCGTTCGACCAGATCGAGCATGTGGTCGACGCCGTCATGCCCACCGCCGAGCAGGCCACGCTGCTGGAGATGTCGGCCCAGGAGCCCTGCCTGCTGCTCACCCGCCGCACCTGGTCGCGCGGCGTGCCGATCACCGTGGTGCGCTGCCTGCACCCCGCCACCCGCTACCGCCTGGGCAGCCGTTTCCGAGCCGACGGCAACCCCGTCGCCGGTTGAACTATGAAGCACCCCCTGAGTCGCTTTGCGCCTTCCCCCTCAAGGGGGACTACACCTTCGCTGCGGGGCGGCCCTTGCTCGGCGTCTCTCGCGGGTGCGGTGGCAGTTCTGCCCGCAGTGGGACTGGCTGACGGGATTTGAAGAGCAAATTAACGCTGCCATTTTTCGCTTGCACCTACTTGTATATACAGGATCAACGCCATGACACACCACGCATCACCCATCCCCCTGCGCCCCGGCCACGTCACGCTGACCGAGCTGCGCCGCATCCATGCCGGGCCGGTGCCACTGGTGCTGGATGCCTCGGCCCGCGCCGGCCTGCAGCAGTCGTTGGCCACGGTGCAGCGCATCGTCGATGAAGACCAGGTGGTCTATGGCATCAACACCGGCTTCGGCAAACTCGCCAGCACCAAGATCGCGCACGAGCGCCTGGCTGAGCTGCAGCGCAATCTGGTGCTGTCGCACAGTGTGGGCACGGGTGATGCGCTGCCGGACGACGTGGTGCGCCTCATCCTGGCGACCAAGGCGGTGAGCCTGGCGCGTGGCCACTCGGGCGTGCGGGCCGAGCTGGTGGATGCATTGCTGGCGCTGGCCAATGCCAATGTGCTGCCCGTGATCCCCGCCAAGGGCTCGGTGGGTGCCTCGGGCGACCTCGCGCCGCTCGCCCATCTGGCCTGCGTGCTGATCGGTGAAGGGCAGGCCAAGGTGAATGGCGCGATCGTGTCAGGTGCTGAGGCGATGCGCTCCATCGGCCTCACACCCTTTGTGCTGGGCCCCAAGGAAGGACTGGCGCTGCTCAACGGCACGCAGGTGTCCACCTCGCTCGCGCTGGCCGGGCTGTTTGGTGCAGAAAGCGTGTTCGCTGCCGCGCTGGTGGCAGGTTGCCTGTCGCTCGAAGCCATCAAGGGCTCGGTCAAGCCTTTCGATGCCCGCATCCACGAAGCACGCGGCCAGGCCGGGCAGATCGCCGTGGCGGCCGCCGTGCGCGCGTTGCTGGACGGCAGCGCCATCGACACCTCGCACCCCAACTGCGGCCGCGTGCAGGACCCGTACTCCATCCGCTGCGTGCCTCAGGTGATGGGTGCGTGCCTGGACAGCCTGCACCACGCAGCGCGCGTGTTGACCATCGAGGCCAATGCAGCTTCCGATAACCCATTGGTGTTTGACAACGGTGACGTAATCTCTGGCGGCAACTTCCACGCCGAGCCGGTCGCCTTTGCAGCCGACATCATCGCGCTGGCCGTGGCCGAGATCGGTGCCATCTCCGAGCGCCGCCTGTCGCTGCTGCTGGACCCGGGCTTGTCGGGCCTGCCGGCCTTCCTGATCCGCGACAGCGGCGTGAATTCGGGCTTCATGATCGCGCAGGTCACCGCCGCCGCGCTGGCGGCCGAGAACCAGTGCCTCGCCAACCCCAGCAGCGTGACCAGCCTGCCCACTTCGGCCAACCAGGAGGACCATGTGTCGATGGCCACCTACGGCGCGCGCCGCCTCGCCGACATGGTGCGCAATGCGGCCGTGATGGTCGGCATCGAGGCCATGGCGGCCGCGCAAGGCATGGAGTTCGACCGCAGCCTGAAGTCCTCCGCCTTGATGGAGGCGCAGTTCGCCGCCATCCGCGAGCGTGTGGCCTATCTGGAGCAAGACCGCTACCTCGCCACCGATATCGAATCCATGCGCGAATGGGCCCAGCAGTCCGCCTGGCCCGCCGCGCTCACGCAATGCCTGCCCAGCTTCGCCTGAATCCCATGCGCGGACCCACCCCCCAAACCGTTCGGGCTGAGCCTGTCGAAGCCAGGGCTCGCCCTGTGCAAGCCCTTCGACAAGCTCAGGGCGAACGGGGTGGATGACCGCAGCCACACTTCCA
>NZ_JBMIRS010000124.1:0-4685 GCF_049198005.1 Paracidovorax sp. MALMAid1276
TGACAAGGCAGGCAACGCAGCCGGGTGCCCGCCGCTGCCCCGGCCCAAAGGGTGAGGGTCTGGCAACGCCGCACTCAGCGTTGCCGTGCTCGCCGGGTGGCCACCCGACTGCGCCCGGCGCCTTGATTGCGGCGTTGCCAGACCCTCACGCACAGCCGATTTCTCGGATTCAGCGGACTAGCCTGCCGCGTGAGCGCAGCCCGCCCGCGCGTTTCTGTTTATCGCATCCGGCAGCCCTGTGTGTGAACGGTCTGGTTGTGTTGCAACTTGGGCGTTTATTTTTTTTACTGCAACGTATAAAATTGGCGCCATGGCCACTCCGCAACCCAAAATCTCGTTCAAGGAGCAGATGCACCAGGCACGCGAAGAAGCGATCCTGCAGTCTGCGTGCCGCCTGCTGGGCGAAAAGGCGTTCGACGCCATGACCATGGACGACGTCGCCAATTCGGTCGGCATCGCCAAGGCCAGCCTGTACAAGCACTTTTGCAGCAAGGAGGAGCTGTGCAGCGCCGCCATGGTGCAGATCCTCGCGCGGGTGCAGGCCTACCTGGCCGAACTGCCGACAGAGATGGCGCCCATGGACAAGTTGCGCGCCTTGGTGCGCTGGTCGCTGGAGCGGCTGCTGGCCAACGAGATGCCCCTGCTGCCCAGCCGCAACTCCACCCTGCGGGCCGTGCTCATGGCCAACAAGGACTACCTCAGCGGCCTGGTGGCCGTGAGCGATCAGATTGGCGAGTGGATCACCGAGGCCCAGGCGCAGCGCGAAATCAGCCCCTCGCTGCCACCGCTCGTGGTGCTGTACACCCTGTATGCGCGGGCCTGCGACCCGGTGGTGAGCTTTCTGAAAGAAGGCGGCCAGCACTCCGACGCGGAGATCGTGGAACTGGTGATGCGCACGTGTTTTGACGGGCTGGCGGCGCGCTAGTCCCATTGGATACGCCCGGCATGCCGGGCGTTTTCATGTCCGCCGGCGCCCCCACTCGACAGGGCGCAGGAACATATCAGCGAACGATCAGCACCGGCACCTTGCTGTGGGCCAGCACCTGGGTGGTGACCGAACCCATCACCAGCGTGGCCAGCGCGCCGTGGCCGTGAGACCCCATCACGAGCAGGTCGAACTTGCCGCTGTCCGCAACCTTGGCGATGCTCTCGCCCACATGTCCCACCTTCATCGCGCGCTTGGCCTGCACGCCATGGCGTGCGAGGAACTTGCAGACGGGGGCCAGCACCTTTTCGGCCTCGTCGGCGTGGTAGCTGTCCACGGCCTCTTTGCCCAGGGCGGACCGGGCGCGGGCGGGCAAGGGTGCCTGGATGGTGAGCACGGTGTACTCGTGGTTGTCCCCGAGCAGCTCGGCATGGGTGGCGAGGTAAGCCAGCATTTTCTTGGTGTAGGCGCTGCCGTCGACAGCAAGCAGGATGTTCATGGTGTTCTCCGTTAAGGGTGGCTCAGACTATGACTGTGCGCGGGCCTCTGTTGTCTTGACCTGTGTCATGTTTTTCTCCTGCGCGCCGCGGGGCGGTGGTGCCCCGCGACGATCATACGGTGACCACGCACTGGGGCTGAAACCGCTGCTGCTCGCCCTTGCGCGCATAGCCCAGCGGGTTGGCCACCACCCGGCAGGCCCAGGGGGTGTCGTCGGCATGCGATCCACGCACGGTGTAGTCGCTCGGGGCATGCAGGTGGCCGTGCAGCCAGAGCTGGGCGTGGGGCAGCAACGCGTCCAGGGCGTTGCAAAACCCCGCCGTTCCCGGCACGAGGCCATAGCGCGGATCCGCACTGCGCAGGCTGGGTGCGAAATGCGTGACAGCCACCGTGGGGCCCGTGAAGGGCACGGAGAGCGCGGCGGCCAGCCACGCCTGGCACTGCAGGCCCTGCTCGCGCATCTGCTCGGCCAGGAAGGGCTCGCCCCCGCGCGTGCCTCCGGTCTTGCGCAGGTAGTAGTTGGCGGCCCGAAAGGCCTTGTCACGCAGTTTCAGGCGCCGCCCGATGTCGCTCGCGGCCTCATGGTCGGCCAGGGCATCGAAGTCGGTCCACAGCGTGGTGCCCACGAAACGAACCCCGTCCAGCACCAGCGACTCGCGTTCCAGCCAGGCAATGCCCAGGCGATCGCAGGTGGCGCGCAGGCGCAGGTGCGCTTCGTCAAAATCCTGCGCGTCGTACTCGTGGTTGCCCGGCACGAACACCACGGGCACCGGCCAGCCGCCAAACGGGGGCAGGGGGGAAAAGCGGGACAGGCCGAAATCGCCATCGCCCAGCTGCGAGCCCGGTTGATAGGAGCCGATGTCGCCCGCCAGCACCAAGACATCGGCAGTGGGCGCGGGCTCGGCGCAAAAGTGCGGGTGCGCCTCCAGGTGCAGGTCGGACAGCAGTTGAATGTTCATGGAGGGCGCAGTCTACGACGGGCCGCGCACAGCCCCGGCGTGTGCCCGCTACCCCGGAAACGTCTTGCGCGCCGACCGGGTCAGGGCCCCCAGCAGCCAGGTCATGGCGGTCTGCTGCGGACCGCGCCGGCGCCACAGCGCGTCCACATGCACCGGGGGAACGTCCAGGGGCAGCGCGCGCTGGACCAGGTCTTCCTCGATGCCCGTGACCGGCACGAAATGCCGGAGCAGCACGGTGAGCAGGTCCGAGCCGCACACCACACGGCCCGCCGTGAAGAACTGGTTCACCGTCAGCACCACGCGCCGCTCGCGGCCCAGCGATGCCAGCGCCTCGTCGATGAAACCAAACGGCCGCCCTGAAAAGCTCACCAGCATGTGGCGCGCCTCGCAGTAGGCATCCAGCGTGAGCGGCGCATCGGCCAGCGGGTGGCCCCGGCGCATCACGCACACATATTCGCCGTCGTACAGCCTGCGGCTTTCGTAGGCCACCACACCCCCCGATTGCGCGCGCGCCGTGAGGTCCGCAAGTGCGGCGGGGAAGTAGCCCACGGCCATGTCGGCCGCCTCATCTTCCAGCAGGCGGCGCGGGTCGCGGGTGGTCAGCGGCAGCACCCGCACCGAGATGCCGGGGGCTTCGCGCTCGATGATCTCAACGAGGGCTGGGATGAGCGTTGCCGCCGTGGCGTCGGCCATGGCCAGCACAAAGGTCGACTCCGCCGTGGCGGGCTCGAAGCGCCCGGGTGCCAGCGACTGCTGCAACTGCGTGAGGGCCTCGCGCACGGGCGGCCACAGGGCCAGCGCGCGGGGTGTGGGTTCCACCCCCTGGCCGCTGCGCACCACCAGGTCATCACCCACCACGTCCCGCAGCCGCCGCATCGCATTGCTCACGGCAGGCTGCGTGATGGACAGCTTGTGGGCCGCGCGCGTGAGGCTGCGCTCGGCCATGACCTCGTCGAACACCCTGAGGAGGTTGAGATCCAGCGAACGGAAATTGAAACCAGTCATGCTTGGAACATCACGATCATGAATGCCAATGATTCAACATATAAATTTGAACATCTAAAGGGTAAACCCTAGTATTCGCACATCGCCCGGCACTATCGCCACAAGCGCTTGAAAGGGATTCCGCCATGACCAGCTTTGCCCACACTCACTATCCCACCGCCCACCCCGGCGTGGAGCGTGCCGAAAACACCGTTGCAGCCCTTCGCCGCGCGGCGGCTTCCTTTGACGGTGCGCGAGGCACCGCATCCATACTGCGCGCTGCTGGCGTGGCGGCATTGCTGGTGCTGGCCAGTCAGGTCGTGGACACCTGGGGCGAGGGCCATCGCGTGGCCGCGTGGATGGTGCTGTGGGTGGTGGCGTTTGTCGGCATCGTCCTGTTCAGCGCCCCCGCCCGCCGCGCCGGCGTCGCCCTGAAGGCCGCCAGCGCGCGCTGGGCGGAAAGCCGCCGCCGGGCCATCGAAGACGACAAGCTGTGGCAGCTGGCCGTACAGGATCGGCGCGTCATGGCGGACATCAGCCACGCGTTGGACCGCCGCGCCGTGGACGACATCCGCAAGTACCGCTGACACCGCTGCGGTGTCGGGCCATCAGCCCGGCCAGCGAGCAAAAAGCCCGGCGTGGACTCTGCGCCGGGCTTTTTGTTTTTGGCCGGCAGACGAAGTAGTTCACCGATTCATCATCAACATGAATGCCTGAGATTCAAGATATAAACTTGAATAGATCTAGGGTAAACCCTAATATTCACCCATCGCCCGGCAATTTCGCCACAAGCGTTAGAAAAAGGGATCACACCATGACCAGCTTTGCACACGTTGACTACCCCTCCGAACACCCCGGCGTCGTACGCGCCGAAAACGCTGCTGCGGCCCTGAAGGGCGCGGCAGCACGATTTGACGGCGCCCGGGGCGCCGCCTCGCTGCTGCTCGCAGCCGTGGTTTCCGCCCTGCTGGTGGTGGCGCACCAGGTGATCGACACCTGGAGCGAGGGCCATCTGCTGGCCGCGTGGATGGTGCTGTGGCTGGTGGCCTTTGCGGGACTGGCGCTGCTGGCCACCCCCGCGCGCCGCGCGAGCGGGGTGCTGCGCCGCACCGTGGCGCAGTGGGCCGAATCCCGCCGCCGCGCCGCCGAGGACGAGCGGACCTGGCAAGTGGCCCTGAAGGACCCGCGCATCATGGCCGAGCTGCAGCACGCCATGGGCATTCCCACCATGAACGACCTGCGCGCCTACGACTGAACGTTCGGCGCGGCCGGCCGCAAAGGCTGGGCAACAAAAAAGCCGTGGCATGCCACGGCTTTTT
>NZ_JBMIRS010000147.1:0-27073 GCF_049198005.1 Paracidovorax sp. MALMAid1276
GCCCACCCCTGGGAGTCTGCCCGGCAGAAGGTGCATCGGCTGCAACGCGCGAAAAACCGGTCTCGCGCGGTACGACCGCCTGCGCCCAGTGGGCCACCCTGGGCTCGTCGGCAGCACGACGCGATCCTCGGTTTTCGCGCGTTTCGCTTCCATGCCTTCTCCGGCGCAGGCTCCTAGCTGCGCTGACATCACTCTTGGACTGAAGCGAGCGCAGTCGCATAGCGCCCATGCCTGGCGCATCGCCGTGCGGTGCAGCACGGGTTTGCCGGCTACTGCGCAGCCAACGCCCTCGAACGGTGCAACAACGCCTCCCTCTTCGCACCAACAACTGGCATCAATATTGCTTCAAATTGGTGCGCTCCAGGCAATCCCCGATGGAACGCACCAACACCGATCAATTACCGGAGGGAAACGGGTTATGGAAGCACTCAAACAGGGCACAGACGCCCTGTTCATTCTTTTGGGCGCCATCATGGTGCTTGCGATGCATGCGGGGTTTGCATTTCTAGAGCTGGGCACGGTCCGCAAGAAGAACCAGGTCAACGCGCTGGTCAAGATCCTGGTGGATTTCTCGGTGTCTACGGTCGTGTACTTTGCGGTGGGCTACAGCGTGGCCTATGGCACGCATTTCTTTGTCAGCGCCGAGACGCTGACCCAGCAAAGCGGCTATTCGCTCGTCAAGTTCTTCTTCTTGCTGACCTTCGCGGCGGCCATTCCGGCGATCATCTCCGGCGGCATTGCCGAGAGGGCCAAGTTCTGGCCGCAGCTGATCGCCACCGCCGTGATCGTGGGCGTGGTGTACCCGTTCTTCGAAGGCATTGCCTGGAACCAGCACTTTGGCGTGCAGGCCTGGATCAAGGCCGTGACGGGCGAGGAGTTCCACGACTTCGCGGGCTCCATCGTGGTGCACGCCATGGGGGGATGGATTGCGCTGCCCGCGGTGCTGCTGCTGGGCTCGCGCGCCAACCGCTACCGCAAGGATGGCGCGATTTCCGCGCACCCGCCGTCCAACATCCCGTTTCTGGCACTCGGCGCCTGGGTGCTGGTGGTGGGCTGGTTCGGCTTCAATGTGATGAGCGCACAGACGGTGGACAAGCTCTCGGGGCTGGTGGCCGTCAACTCGCTGATGGCCATGGTGGGCGGCACGCTGGCGGCCCTGCTGCTGGGCAGGAACGACCCAGGCTTTGTGCACAACGGCCCCCTCGCAGGCCTGGTGGCCGTGTGTGCCGGGTCCGATCTGATGCACCCGCTGGGGGCGCTGGTGGTGGGCGCGGTGGCGGGGTCGATCTTCGTGCTCACCTTCACGCTCACGCAAAACCGCTGGAAGATTGACGACGTGCTGGGCGTGTGGCCCCTGCACGGCCTGTGCGGCACCTGGGGCGGCCTGGCGGCCGGCATATTTGGCAGCAAGGCGCTGGGGGGCCTGGGGGGTGTCAGCATCTGGGCGCAGATGCTGGGCTCTGCGATGGGCGTGGCCTGGGCCCTGGCCGGGGGCTTTGTGGTGTACGGCATCCTCAAGAGCACGGTGGGCCTGCGCATGTCGCCCGAGGAAGAGTTCGACGGCGCCGACCTGTCCATCCACAAGATCAGCGCCACGCCAGAGCGCGAAGTGAACTGGTAAAGAAAGCACTGCGCGGCTGCGACGCGGCGGGCGGCCTGGCCCGCTGCAACGCTGCAGCGCCGCAGTGCTTGCGGGCCTGGCACACCGCCATGGCAACACCGGGATGGCGCTGCGTCTGACACGCGCGGCGGCGCCGCTTCGCGACAATCGCGCGATGCAAACTCCACCCGCCCCCGCTTTTTTGGCCCGCACCGCGCGCTATGGATGGATGGCCGTGCTGGCCATGTGCGTTGCGGGCGCGGCCAGCATGGTGGGGTGCACCGGCTTGCCCAAGAACGTGGAGCGCCCCGTGTCGGAGGCGCTGTCCTCCCCGGCCGGCACGGCGCTGGGCCGACTCGTGGAGGCACGCCGCCAGGCCGACGCGGGACGGCATTCCTCGGGTTTCTTGCTGCTGAGCGGCCCGCAGGACGCCTACAGCAGCCGCCTGGCTCTGGTGGACGCGGCAGAAAAGACGCTGGACCTGCAGTACTACGCCATCCATGCCGACGCGAGCACGGGGCGGCTGCTGCGCAGCGTGGTGGCGGCAGCCCGGCGCGGCGTTCGGGTGCGGGTGCTGCTGGACGACTTCCACAGCACGGGGCGCGACGCACAGGTGATGCGGCTGGCCTTTGTGCCCAACATCGAGATGCGCATGTTCAACCCGCTCACGGGCGCGCGGGGCTCGCCCATCGGGCGCCTCTTCAGCGCGCTGGGCGATTTCTCGCGCGTGCAGCAGCGCATGCACAACAAGCTCTTCATCGCCGACAACGCCATGGGCGTGACTGGTGGGCGCAACCTGGGCGACGCGTACTTCGGCACGGCCGAAGCGGGCAATTTTGTGGATCTGGACGTGCTGGCGGCCGGGCCCGTGGTGGCAGAGCTGTCGCGCAGCTTCGACAGCTACTGGAACAACGAGCGCGCCTACCCCGTGCAGTCGCTGATCACCCGCGAGGAACTGCTGGCCATGCGCGAGAGCCTGCGCGCCTCCGAGGCGGCGCGGCGCGAGCAGGAGGATGGCCAGGGTGGAGGCGCCCCCGCCCCCGCCACGGTGGCGCAGGCACCTGCATCCGCAACCGCCTCCGCCGCCACCTCCGCAGCAGTCGCAGCCTCTGGCACCGTGAGCGCAGCCCGGGTTGCGCGCATCTGGGACTACCAGCCCATGGACCTGGCGCAGGCGCGGTTCATCTGGGCGCCTGCTGCCGTGCTGGTGGACAAGCCCGCCAAGATTCCCGCCGACAGCGCGGCCACCGGCGCCCTGCCCGAGCAGCCGCCCGCCAAGGCCACTCCGCTCGCCATCACCGCACGTGCCTCGGGCGCCCCTGCGCCGCGCGGCACAGGGGCCAACACATCACGCGGCACAGGGGCCGAGGGCGCCAGACCTGCCTCCCCGACCGCCTCCCCGACCGCCCCCCAGACCGCCACGCCGCACGCCTTGGCGGCGCGGCGGCCCGTCGCCGACACCGCCATGGCCGCTCCTCCGGCTTCTGAAGACGTCTCGCGCGAATCGGTCGGCGGGGCCGGTGGGGCCGGCGGGCGCGCCGTGGTCCGCAATGCCGCACAGGCGCAGGCGCAGGCCCAGGCCCAGGCCCAGGCCGAGGCCGAGGCCGCGCAGACCGACACGGTGGTCGATGGGCTGCTGCAGCTCATGCGCCAGGCCCGGCGAGACCTGCTGATCATCTCGCCGTATTTCGTGCCCGGGCCCGACATGAAGCAAGCCTTTGCCCAAGCGCGGGCGCGGGGCGTGCGCGTGCGGGTGCTGACGAACTCCCTCGCCTCCAACGACGCGCCGATTGCCCACGCAGGCTACGCGCGCCACCGGCCCGACCTGCTGGCCATGGGGGTGGAGCTGTACGAAATGCGCAGCGAGCAGACCAGCATGCTGCGCGGGTCGCTGGGGTCCACGGGCAGCCTGGGCGGGTCCGGTGGGTCGGCAGGGCCGCGCAGCGGGGCCGACCAGGGCGCATCGATGGGCATGGGCGGCAGCAGCGGGTCGATGGGCAGTTCGCGGGCCATGCTCCATTCCAAGCTGCTGGTGCTGGACGGCCGGCTGTTGGTGGTGGGGTCGATGAACCTGGACATGCGCTCGCAATTGCAGAACACCGAAATCGCCCTGCTCATCCGCAGCACCGAGCTGTCACGCCGCGCCACCGAGCAGATCGAAACCGCGCTGGGCGAATCCGCCTGGCATGTGCAGCTGGTGGACGGGTCGCTGCTATGGCGCGCCCCCCAGGGCAGCGAGCTGGAAGATGCCCATTCGGAGCCCGACGCCAGCGCGCCGCTGCGCCTGATGCTGCAGCTGCTGGGGCCGCTCGCGCCCGACCACCTGCTTTGATCCGCCCGGCCCGGGGAGCGCTGCGCCCTCCACGCGTAGCCCTATGCCCACCCGCAAGCCACCCTGCACGCGATCACGCCATGGCGCGATCACTCCATCAATGCATCACGCCACCGCATCCCGGTGGCGTAGCACCAGCTCCGACACCCACTGGCTGACGGCGCGCTGGTCTGTCATGGTGCGCACGTGCTGATAGGCGTGCTCGGCCTCTACATGCCGGCGGCGCAGCAGGTTCAGCCATTGCTTGAGGCGGCCCGCACGCTGGCGGGGTTCCAGGTCGTCGCACACCCGTTGCCAGAACACCGCCAGGTGCGGCACCAGGTCGGCCCAGTCCACCGCGTCGTCACCGGGCCGGCCCGCGTCCGCCGCCCGGATGGCGCGGGCGAGCCCGGGGTCGGCCACCATGCCCCGGCCCAGCATCAGATGCTCGCAGCCTGACACGGCCCGGCAGCGCTGCGCGTCGGCCACGGTCCAGATCTCCCCGTTGGCCACCACAGGGATCGCCACGGCGGCACGAATCGCCGGAATCTGCTCCCAGTACGCCGGCGGCCGGTAGCCATCTGCCTTGGTGCGCGCATGCACCACCAGCTCGGCCGCGCCACCGGCCTGCATGGCCTGCGCGCATTCGCGCATCAGTGCGCTGTCGTTGAACCCCAGGCGCATCTTGGCAGACACGGGCAGGTGCGCTGGCACGGCACGCCGCACGGCCGTCACCACGGCGGCGATGCGCTCGGGGTCCTGCAGCAGCGCCGCGCCGCCACCGTGCCGGTTGACCACCTTGGCCGGGCAGCCAAAGTTCAGGTCGATCCCCTCGGGCCCCAGGGCCGCCAGGCGGGCGGCGTTTTCAGCCATGGAGACAGGGTCGGAGCCCAGCAGCTGCGCCCGCACAGGCACGCCCGCCAGCGTGCGGCTGCCATGGCGGAGCTCGGGGATGTAGCGCAGGAACACCTTGTCCGGCAGCAGCGTGCCGGTGATGCGGATGAACTCCGAGACGCAGCGGTCCACCCCGCCCACGCGTGTCAGCACATCGCGCAGCACAAAATCCAGAAGCCCCTCCATGGGGGCGAGCAGCAAGGTCATCGCGGACGGGCTTGGCCCTGCTGCTGCACGCACCGGGCGGTCGGCAGGGCCAAAAAAAATCAATAAAAATCAGCCCCAGCGCTTATTCATAAAGCGCTTATAGCTATCAAAAAGAGAGCAAACATCTGATGCCAGGTACGGCTCGGCGTGGCGGCATCCGCAGCATGCAGACAGCCTGCCATTGTGCTTCACCGGGTCATCATGGCGTCACGGCACGCTGCTGCAATCGGCGGCACCGATGTGGGTGCACCCGAAAACGAGGCCGCCATGCTGCTCCAGAAAACCGACAAAGCCCGCCTGGAACTGTCTCCGGGCGTCCGCTCCCTGAGCCTGCGCGAGCGCTCGCTGCTGCTGCTGGCCGACGGCAAGCCGCTGTCCGACCTGCAGGCGATGTACAACGGCATCGGCGCGCAGATCGT
Source organism: Paracidovorax sp. MALMAid1276 (assembly GCF_049198005.1). Classification (NCBI taxonomy): domain Bacteria; kingdom Pseudomonadati; phylum Pseudomonadota; class Betaproteobacteria; order Burkholderiales; family Comamonadaceae; genus Paracidovorax; species Paracidovorax sp. MALMAid1276. Next base: position 5,432 of record NZ_JBMIRS010000147.1, read on the forward strand.
GGAAAACCTGATGCGCCAGGGCTACCTCACCGGGCCGTCAACGCCGCCGGCCGCGCCGTCCACCACACCTCTCGCCACACATCCCGCCACACCTCTCGCCGCAACGGCCAGCACCGTGCAGGCGCCCTCCGCGCAGCGGCCCGAGCCGGGCGAATCGCTGCGCTCCCTGGCCGGGGCGCGCATGTACCTGTTCGACACCTGCGAGCGGCTGTTTGCGCGCCGCGACCCGGCGCTGGCCGAGCAGTTTCGCGAAGCCCTGCGCGGCGCCAAGGACCGCGAGAGCATGCTGGACGTGGGCGAGGCCATGCTGGAAGAAGTGGCGCTGGCCGCAGGCGCCGAGCGCGCATCCGGCCTGCGCGAGCGGCTGGAGCAGCTGCTGCCGCGCGTACCGCCCCGGGGCAGCTTCGCGTCGACCCAGCCGGCGGGTCTGGTGTGACCGCACAGGCCCATTTGCCGGGCAGCTGCGCGTAGCGGGTGCGAGTGCGGGTACAAGCGCTGGTGCGGGTGGCGTGCGACTGAATGTGCGAGTGCGCCCGCTCAGGCCTGCCGCAGCCGCCACAGCGATGTGACCTCGGCCGCGCGCGCCGCATGCAGCGGGTCTGCCGCGTCTGCCGCCTTGGCGTGGCGCGGTTTCACGTCGTGCCGGCCGGCCACGGTAAGGCCCGCCTCGGCGATCCAGCCCAAGAGCTGGTCGCGGGGCCTGAGCCCCAGGTGCTCGGCGAAGTCCGACAGGATGAGCCAGCCTTCGCCCTCGGGTTCGAGATGGTCCTTCAGGCCCGCCAGAAAGCCGCGCAGCATGCGGCTGCCTTCGTCGTACACCGCGTGCTCGATGGGCGAGCTGGCGCGCGCGGGCACCCAGGGCGGGTTGCACACCACCAGCTGCGCGCGGCCGGGCGGAAACAGGTCGGTCTGCAACAGCTCGACCTGCTGCGGCGGCACGCCCAGGCGCGCGAGGTTATCGCGCGCGCACGCCAGGGCGCGCGGGTCCTGGTCGGTGGCCACCACCTGCCGCACACCCCGGCGCACGAGCACGGCCGACAGCACGCCCGTGCCCACGCCGATGTCGAACGCCAGGCCATGGCCCGGCAGCGGCGCCTGGGCCACCAGATCCACATACTCGCCGCGCACCGGCGAGAAAACGCCGTAGTGCGGGTGAATGCGGTTGTTCGGCGGCGCGCCCAGCGCGGGCACTTCCACGCCCTTCTTGCGCCACTCGTGCGCACCCACCAGGCCCAGCAGCTCGCGCAGCGTGGCCACGCTGCGTTCGCCCGTGGCGGGGCCCCAGGCCTCCGTGCACGCCACGCGCCAGTCGGGCGCGCGGCGCAGCGCGATGCCGTAGTCGCCCTCCAGCGGAATGAGCACGGCCGCCAGCACCCGTGCGCGCTGCGCCTGCGCCTGACGGTGCAGGTGAAAGGCTTCGGCGGGGGTGGCGCCGGCAAGCTTTTGCGACGCCTTGGCCGCAGACTTGCGCGGCTTCCGGTCGGCCCGGCGCTTCAGCGCCTGCAGCAGGTGCCGCGCGTTCTGAAAGTCACCCTGCCACAGCAGCCCCGTGCCTTCACACGCCATGCGGTAGGCCGTGTCGGCGGCCAGCGTGTCGTCGGCCACCTCCACACGCCGGGGTGCGGGGGCACCCCCTTCGGAGCGCCACAGGGCTTTGTGAGTCTGGCCCTGCCGGCTCCATTCGATCATCGTGCAACCTATGCGTTGATGGGGCGCTTCAGCCGCACTTCTTCGATCTTCACGCCGCCGATCACGGCGGTCTTGGCGGTCGAGAGTTCCTGCTTGAAGCCCGCCAGCTCATGGAACCGGATGGCGCGCTCATTGCGCAGCGGCACCCAGGCCGTCACGTTGGTGCAACCCTCTTCCTGAAGGCCGTCGCGGGCGGCGTCCCACAGGGCCAGGCCCACGCCCTGGTTCCAGTGTGTGGGGGCGGCATAGATGGCCCAGATTTCCCCGGTGGTGGGGCGCGACTTCTCGTCGCGCGAACGGTCGTAACCGACAAAGCCGACGATCTTTTCGCCGTCTACCGCCACCTGCACCTGGGGCTCGCAATACTCGATGGCCTCGCGCCAGTAGGCTTGGCGCTTTTCGACCGAAGACATGGATTTCAACTGCTCGTCTGGCACCAGGCCCTTGTAGGCCTCTTGGGCAGAGACGGTGTGGATCTGGGCGATGGCCTTGGCATCGCGAAGCGTGGCGGGACGAACCTGGATACTGGACATGAAAAAACCGAACGAAAACTGGGAATAAAAAATCGGAAACCCAGCATTGTCGCCGCAAACGGTTTTGCCCCTCTTTGCGCGCCCTGCGGGCCGCTTCAAAAAGCAGCCCGCAACGCGCGGCTTTCAGGCCATCAGCATGCCCGCTGCGCTGCCGCCGGCAGACATGGCAGCGCGCTGCGCCATGGCGCGCTTGTTGCGCGGACGGGGCACATGCACCTCGGGCGGTGTGCCGTTCACCGCCCCCAGGCTGAGCACCAGCGTCACCGTGTGCGAGCCATCTTCGCGCTCGTCCGGCGCATAGGCGCGATAGCTGCCGTTGCCCGGGCCGTGGCTGCGCTGCACCGTGTGAAAGGCCACCCGCGCGCCAGTGACGCGGTGGCCGCCGAAGGGCAGCACCCGCAGACGCGCCTCGCGGTTCAGGGCCAGGCCCAGGTAGCCCGCCCGGTTGATGAGATCGGTGCGGATCGCCCTCCAGGTCTGGCCATCGTCGATGGAAAACTGCCAGGTGCCCGCCTGTGCGTCCAGTTGCTCGATGATCACGCCGGCAGCCGCGAGCATGTCGGGGCAATGGCCTTCCACGATGTGCGCCACGGTGTTGCCGCCGAGCCCGGTGGCCGCCTCGGCGGCGCCTGTTGTGGCGGCGCGGCGTGCGCTGCGCGGTGCGGGGCTGCTGTCGGCATCGCCCGAAGGCGCCGCGTGGTCTCGGTCGTTGGCTTGGAATGTCATGGAGATCCCTTCAATGGACTTGGATGGACGAACGGATGGAGACGTGAGGCAGGCAACGACGGCGGTGCCATCGCTGTTGCGCGCATTGCCGTGCCCTCCCGGTCCGTGTCTGTCAAAGGTGCATTTCAATGCTTGACGGAAAGTCTAAAAAGTGGCCCAGCCAGCGTCCATCGCACAAATGGATTAGTCCGCCACAACGGGTTGTGCGCAATACTCCGGCCTATGAGTGCACGTCTCTTGCTCGTGGATGACCACGCCCTGTTCCGCACCGGGCTGCGCCTGATCGTCCAGGACCACCCCGGCGTGGGTGCGATCGCCGAAGCCGGCTCCATCGCAGAGGCCTGCGCCCTGAGGGCGGCCGACACCGATCTGGTGCTGCTCGACATCCAGCTGCCCGGCATGAGCGGGCTGGACGGCCTGCGCCCTCTGCGCCAGGCCTGCCCGTCCGCCCGCATCGTGCTGGTCTCGGCCAGCGTGGCGCCCGACGCCATCCACGAGGCGCGGGGCCGAGGCGCCGATGGCTTCCTGCCCAAGTCCGCCAGCGCTGCAGACATCTTCGAAGCCATCACCTGCGCCCTGCAGGGCAGGCCGTGCTTCCCGGCCCACAGCGGCACGGCCGCCATGCCGCGCGCAGCGGGCACTCCGGCACTCACCACCCGGCAGCTGGAGGTGCTGTCGCTGCTGTGCACGGGCCGGCCCAACAAGGTCATCGCCCGCGACCTGGGCCTGAGCGAAAACACGGTGCGCGTGCACGTGGCCGCCATCTTTGCCCAGCTGGGCGTCAACAGCCGCAGCGCGGCACTGCTGGCCGCACAGCGTCTGGGCCTGTCCACTCCGCAGGTCCATGGCACGCTCTGAGGCGGCTGCGGCGCCCGCAGCGTCCACGCCGGCGCCCGCCGCCCCGACGCCGCCCACACGCTGGGGCTGGCCCCTGTGGGAGCGCGACGAGGTGCTGCGCGAGCAGGTGGCCCTGCTGCGCCAGAACTTCCCCATGACGCTGCTGGCCTCGCTGGCCACGGCCCTTGGCACCCTGTGGGTGATGGCCCGCGTGGCCGATGCGCAGGCGGTCACCGTCTGGCTCATCACGCACACGCTGGTGGTGGCTGGCGTGTATGCCACGCTGCGCAGCATCGACCCGTTTTCGGACCCCGCCCCACAGGCAGCGCGCAAGCTGATTGCCTGCATGGCAGCCATGGGCCTGAGCTGGGGCAGCCTGGGGGTTGTGGTGCTCTACTGGGGCACGTCCGACAGCGTGATCTATGCCATCGGCATCATCAGCACCGTGTCGTCCGGCGCACTGGGGCTGGGCGCCCCGCTGTACCGCGCCTACCTCACCTACCTGACCTGCGCCATCGGCGGGGTGATGGTTGCCGTGGCCGTGGCGGACACCCCCGTGATGTGGCCGGCCCTGTTCCTCACCAGCGTGTATTACGCGCTCACCAGCCTGCAGGCCCGCACCGCCGACCGCGCCACGCGGCGCAGCATTGCGCTGAAGCTGGAGAACGAGCGCCTGGTGAGCGAGCTGCGCGCCCAGTCGCAGCGCGCGCTGGCCGCGCAAGAGGCGGCCGAACGCGCAGACCGCGACAAGTCGCGCTTTCTGGCCGCCGCCAGCCACGACCTGCGCCAGCCCCTGCATGCCATGGGCCTGTTCCTGGAGTCGCTGCAGCGCAGCCCCCTCAACGACCACCAGCACACCGTGCTGCGGCACGCCCATGCGGCGTCCGGCGCTGCGGCCGAGATGCTCACCACGCTGCTCGACTATTCGCGGCTGGAAGCCGGGGTGGTGAAGGTGCGCCCCGAAGCCTTTGCGGTGCAGCCCCTGCTCACGGCACTGGAGCAGGAGTTCGGCGTGCAGGCCGACGCCGCCGGGCTTGTCTACCGCACGCGCGAGACCACGGCGGCCGCGCATGCCGACCGCTCCCTGGTGGGGCTGGTGATGCACAACTTCATCTCCAACGCGCTGCGCTACACCACGCGCGGCGGCGTGCTCATCGCCTGCCGGACACGCGGTCGGCGGCTGGCGCTGGAGGTGTGGGACACCGGCGCGGGCATTCCCGAGCAGCAGTGGGACGACATCTTTCGCGAGTTCCACCAACTGGGCAACCCCGAGCGCGACCGCCGCAAGGGCCTGGGCCTGGGCCTGGCCATCGTGCAGCGTCTGGCCCGCGAGATGAAGACGTCGGTCGAGCTGCGCTCGCAGCCCGGCCACGGGTCGGTGTTCCGGCTGTGGCTGGACCGCTGGCAGGGCGCGCTGGACGACGAAACGCCGCCGGCGCTGGACGCGCGCTGCCTGGTGGGGCTGAAGGTGCTGGCCATCGACGACGACGAGGCCGTGCGGCTGGGCATGCAGTCGCTGCTGCACAGCTGGGGCTGCCAGTGCATCACCGCAGAGTCGAGCACCGAGGCGCTGGAATGCCTGGACGACCTCACGCCGGACCTCATCATCACGGACTTCCGGCTGCGGCACGAGGAAACGGGCAAACAGGTGCTGCAGGCCCTGCGCGCCTACCTGGGCACCCCGGTTCCCGCGATCATCATGACCGGCGACACCTCGCCCCAGCGCCTGCGCGACGCGCAGTCCACCTCGGCGCTGCTGCTGCACAAGCCCGTGTCCACGGGCCAGCTGCGCGATGCCATGGTGCAGCTCATGACCCAGCCGCTGCCCGAGGCGTCAATCCACCCGCACGACGATCCTCTCGACGACCACCACGACGACCACCACGATGATGAGGATGGCAACCACGGCCACCCCGCTGGCGCAAGCCCGTCCTCTACAGCCAGCGCCGCAGCATCCCCATGAGCTGGTCGAACCGCGCGCCATACGGCGGGTAGAACAGCGAGCCCATGGCCCAGCGCGACTGCACCAGCACCGACTTCTGGTGGCAAAAGCGCAGAAAGCCCGGCTCGCCATGGTAGGCACCCCAGCCGCTGTCGCCCACGCCGCCAAAGGGCAGGTTGTCGTGCGCAATGTGCATCAGCGTGTCGTTCACCGTCACGCCGCCGCTCACGGTGCGGCGCAGCACGTCGTCGCGCACGGCCTCGCTCTGGCCGAACCAGTACAGCGCCAACGGACGCGGGCCGGCGTTGATGTGCGCAATCGCATCGTCCAGGCGCTCGTACGAGATGACGGGCAGGATGGGGCCGAAGATCTCCTCCTGCATCAGCTGCATCTGCGAGGTGGCGCCAAACACCAGCGTGGGGGCCATCTGGCGGCTGGCGCCGTCGCCCAGGGTGCCTGCGGTCGGAACGGCGGGCTTGCCCGCCGCCGGGTCGATGGTGTGCACCTCGGCCCCCTGCGTCTGCGCCTGCTGCAGCATGGTGCGCAGGCGCGCATGGTGGCGCGGCGTGATGATGGACGCGTAGTCGCCATTGCCCTCCAGCGTGGGGAACAGCCGCAGCACCGCCGCCCGATAGGCCTGCGTGAACTCGCCCTCGCGGCCGCGGGGCAGCAGCACATAGTCGGGCGCAATGCAGGTCTGTCCCGCATTCAGCAGCTTGCCGTGCGCGATCTTGAGCGCGGCGTCCTGCATGTCGCAGTTGCCGTCGATGATGCAGGGCGACTTGCCGCCCAGCTCCAGCGTGGTGGGGGTGAGGTGCTGCGCCGCCGCCTGCGCCACCTTGCGGCCCACGGCCGTGGAGCCGGTGAACACCAGATGGTCGAAGGGCAGCGACGCAAACAGCGCCGACAGGTTGGCGTCGCCCTGCACCACGCAGAACTCTTCGGGCGCAAAGAACTGCGCCACCAGCGCCGCCATCTGCGCCGAGGTATGGGGCGTCAGCTCGCTGGGCTTGAGTATCACGCGGTTGCCTGCGGCGATGGCCGTGATGGCAGGCGCCAGCGCCAGCTGCACCGGGTAGTTCCACGGGGCGATCACGCCCACCACGCCCAGCGGCTGGCGCTGGATGAAGGCATGGGCAGGTTGCAGATAGATGGGGGTGCGCACCCGTCGCGGCTTCATCCACCGCGCCAGGTGGCGCAGTGTGTGCGACAGCAGCGTGCGCAGCACCAGGAAATCCGCCACCTCGGTCAGGCGCGGCGACCGCATGCCGAAGTCGGCCTGCACCGCCGCCGCCAGCACCGCGCCGTTCTCGTCAAGCATCTTGCGCAGCCGCAGAAGGCGCTCTCGGCGCACCAGCAGAGGCACATCCACCTGTGCGCGGCTGGCCTGGCGTTGAAGGTCGAAATGGGCGTGGATATCGGCAGGGGTCATGGATGGATCATAGAAGACACCCCCCAGGGCGCGTCACATCAAAACAGGCTCCAACCACCCGCCGCAGGGCACGGCGGGACGGAGGTGCAGAGGGCTCAGCGCACGTCGCGCGCTTCCACGTCCGTCACCTCGCCCGCACCCGGCAGCACGCCGGTGCGGCGGTGTGACGACGCTTCGTCGCTGGTGCCTGCAGCCCCTGCAGCAGCAGCCGGAGCCCGCCCGCGCCCGCCCTGAGCCCAGCGCTCCGTCGAGCGGAACGCCGCGCCAAACCCGCTGCGCGGATCCACGCCCATCACCCAGGGCGTGACCGGGCGGCCCGTGAGGCGCGCCCAGCCCGCACGCAGCGCCCATACCAGCGCCAGCACCATGGCGGCGACCAGCAGGCTGGCAAACAACACGAGGCCCATCGCCACGACCAGGGCCTTGAGCAGCAGGCGCACAAGGCCCGCAACAAAATCATTCAAACGATACCTCTCCTTCACAAGCCGGGGCGAGGGCTCGGCCCTCGCCCCGGGTGGCTAGCCCCGCTCGGCGCCGCCGAACTGGAACACGCCGGGTTCCAGCACCGGGTTCACCGTGACCGGAATCACGCTCTTGGGCGGAAAGCGCCCTTCCAGCAGCAGCTTCGACAGCGGGTTCTCGATGCGCTGCTGGATCGCCCGCTTGAGCGGCCGCGCACCGAACACCGGGTCGAACCCCACCTTGGCCAATTCTGCCAAGGCAGCGTCGGACACCTGCAGCTCCAAATCCATCCGCGCTAGGCGGTTTTGCAGCTGGGCCAGCTGGATCTTCGCGATGGAGGCGATGTGCTGCGCATCCAGGCCGTGAAACACCACCGTTTCGTCGATCCGGTTCAGGAATTCGGGCCGGAAATGGGCCTTGAGTTCCCCCCACACCGCATCCTTGATGTCCTGCGAGTCCTGGCCCACCATGCTCTGGATCAGGTGCGAGCCGATGTTGCTGGTCATCACGATCACCGTGTTCTTGAAGTCCACGGTGCGGCCCTGGCCGTCGGTCAGGCGGCCGTCGTCCAGCACCTGCAGCAGCACGTTGAACACGTCGGGGTGGGCCTTTTCCACCTCGTCGAGCAGCAGCACGCTGTAGGGCTTGCGGCGTACAGCCTCGGTCAGGTAGCCGCCCTCTTCATAGCCCACATAGCCGGGCGGCGCGCCGATGAGGCGGGCCACCGAGTGCTTCTCCATGAACTCGCTCATGTCGATGCGCACCAGGTGCTCCTCGCTGTCGAACAGGAAGCCCGCCAGCGCCTTGCACAGCTCGGTCTTGCCCACGCCCGTGGGGCCGAGGAACAGGAAGGAGCCTGTGGGGCGGTTGGGGTCCGACAGGCCCGAGCGCGAGCGGCGGATGGCGTTGGCCACCGCACTGATGGCCTCGTCCTGGCCCACCACGCGCTCGTGCAGCCGGGTTTCCATCTGCAGCAGCTTGTCCTTCTCGCCCTGCATCATCTTGCTCACCGGGATGCCCGTGGCGCGGCTCACCACCTCGGCAATCTCTTCGGCGCCCACCTGCGTGCGCAGCAGGCGGTTGGGGGTGGAGACACCGTCCTTGCCCTCTTCCTTGGCCTGCGCTTCCTTCAGCTGGCGCTCCAGGTCGGGCAGCTTGCCGTACTGCAGCTCGGCCACCTTGTTGAAGTCGCCCTTGCGCTTGAGGTCCTCGATCTGCAGCTTCACCTTCTCGACCTGCTCGCGCACCTGCTGGCTGCCCTGGGCCTGCGCCTTCTCGGCGGTCCAGATGTCTTCCAGGTCGGCAATCTCCTTTTGCAGGCGGACGATCTCTTCCTCCAGCAAGGTCAGCCGCTTCTGCGATGCCTCGTCCTTTTCCTTCTTCACGGCTTCGCGCTCGATCTGCAGCTGGATCAGGCGGCGGTCGAGCTTGTCGATGGCCTCGGGCTTGGAGTCGATCTCGATCTTGATCTTGGCCGCTGCCTCGTCGATCAGGTCGATGGCCTTGTCGGGCAAAAAGCGGTCGGTGATGTAGCGGTTGGACAGCTCGGCGGCGGCCACGATGGCCGGGTCGGTGATGTCCACGCCGTGGTGCAGCTCATAGCGCTCCTGCAGGCCGCGCAGGATGGCGATGGTGGCTTCCACGCTGGGTTCGCCCACCAGGATCTTCTGGAAGCGCCGCTCCAGCGCCGCGTCCTTCTCGATGTACTTGCGGTATTCATCCAGCGTGGTCGCGCCCACGCAGTGCAGCTCGCCACGGGCCAGCGCGGGTTTCAGCATGTTGCCCGCATCCATCGCGCCCTCGGCCTTGCCCGCGCCCACCATGGTGTGCAGCTCGTCGATAAAGACGATGGTCTGGCCCTCGTCCTTGGACAGCTCGTTCAGCACGGCTTTCAGGCGCTCTTCAAACTCGCCCCGGTACTTGGCGCCCGCCAGCAGGGCCGCCATGTCCAGGCTCAGCACGCGCTTGTCCTTGAGCGACTCGGGCACCTCGCCCGCGATGATGCGCTGGGCCAGTCCCTCCACGATGGCGGTCTTGCCCACGCCGGGCTCGCCGATCAGCACCGGGTTGTTCTTGCTGCGCCGCTGCAGCACCTGAATGGCGCGGCGAATCTCGTCGTCGCGGCCGATCACGGGGTCGAGCTTGCCCGCGCGGGCACGCTCGGTCAGGTCCAGGCAATACTTTTGCAGCGCGCCGCGCTGGCCCTCGGCCTCGGCGTTGTCCACCTTCTGGCCGCCGCGCACAGCGTTGATGGCGGCTTCCAGGCTCTTGCGGGTCAGGCCGTTGTCCTTGGCGATCTGGGCGGCGTCGCCCTTGCTGTCGGTCAGGGCCAGCAAAAACAGCTCGCTCGCGATGAACTGGTCGCCGCGCTTGATGGCCTCCTTCTCGGTGGCCTGCAGCACGCGGCCCAGCTCGGGCCCGCCCTGCACCTGGTCGTGCCCCTGCACCTGCGGCAGGCGCTTGATGGCGGCTTCGGCCGCGCTGGTGAGGCCCGGCACGTTGGCGCCCGCGCGCTGCAGCAGCGCCTTGGGGCCGTCGTCCTGCTTGAGCATGGCCAGCAGCACGTGCACCGGCTCGATGTAGGCGTTGTCATGGGCCAGGGCAATGCTCTGGGCATCGCCCAGGGCTTCCTGGAACTTGGTGGTGAATTTGTCGAGACGCATGGGTGAATGTCCTCCGATTGCGTCTCATGTGAGGAAGGGGCTGCGGTTTTCAAGCGCACGCGGATCAAGTTATCCACAGGCTCGCGGCGCCATCATTTCGCCGCAAACTACAAAATTGATAGCTTAAAACCCTTGATGAATAAGCGCTGATGCCTGTTTTTATTCAGATCCTGGGCCGCCGAACCGCCTGTACGGGCCCGCCCGCCTCCGAGACCGCCGGACTCAGCCGTTGGGGGCGACGATGCCCCAGCGCGCCAGCGCCGCGTCGTCGCTCACGCGGGCGTCCACCCAGCGGGCGCCTTGCGCGGTCTGCTCCTTCTTCCAGAAGGGTGCCTGGGTCTTCAAATAGTCCATCAGAAACTCGCAGGCCTGAAAGCTCTGCCCGCGGTGCGCACTGGTCACGGCCACCAGCACGATCTGGTCGAGTGGCTGCAGCAGCCCCACGCGGTGGATCACGCGGGCGCCGAAGATGTCGAAGCGCGCGAACGCCGCGTCCACCATGGCTTCGATGGACTTTTCGGTCATGCCGGGGTAGTGCTCCAGCTCCATCGAGGACACCGCATCTCCGTCGTTGCGGTCGCGCACGGTGCCGATGAAGCTGCACACGGCACCCACGCCCGGGTTGCCACGGCGCAGCGCCGCGATTTCGGCAGAAAGGTCGAAATCCTCGGTCTGGATGGAAACGCGGGGCGATGTCATGGCGGAGTGGAAGCAGGGATTCGGAGCAGCAGCGATCACGGGGCGCGGTGCAGGCGCGGTGCGGCCAGCAGGGCGCGCTCTTCTTCCACCACCTTGTTCAGCTGCACCAGCGCCGGTGTCGGGGGCAGCGCGGCCAACAGGGTCTGCAGCCGCGTGATGTCACCCACGGTGGGCGCCACCTTGATCTGCGCCACGGCCGCAGGAATGTTGCCGCCGCGCACCAGGGCCAGCACCTTGGCGGGCCATTCACTTTTGTTTTTGGGAGGGTTGCGAGCCATGGAAGCGAGGAGAAACGGGGAGATACGAAGAGAAATGGGGGAGGAAGAAAGCTTTGTCTGTACGATGCGGACCCCACCGCCCGCACTGTACCCGCTCTGCGCCGCGCCGCGCCCATTTCCAGACCCCGCCCATGGCCACCCAGACCATTCAGACCGAGCTGTACAAGCTCTACCCCTCGCCGCGCAACACCAGCAAGGACGTGTTCGCGCACCAGGTGTTCGTGCCGCATCCCTACGCCATCATCGACCTGGAGGTGATGGAGCTGACGGGCACGACCACGCTGTTCGCGGCCTGCCGGCTGGCCGACATGAAGATGGGCCAGTTGGTGACGTTCGAGTTGCCCGCCGACATGGCGAAGTTCGAGCGCCTTTTCACGCCGGATTGAGTCGGTGTGAACCCATGAGTGACGACGACAACCAGATCCACGTGCCGCCCTCCTTCATGGCGCTGTACTGCGACGCGCGCGGACGGCTGACGGAGCGTGCCGACACCGTGCGCGCCCGCTACGAGCTGTGCGAAGACCTGGCCGGCCACCTGGTGGAGCAGGCGCAGACGCTGTACCACGTGCAGGCCCCGTCCGAAGCCGAAATCCTGCGGCGCATCCACGCCGGGCTGTGCGCGGCCGAATCCGGCATGCCGGTGCCCGAAGCCACCTGGATCACCACCCGCCTGGCCGAGCTGCTGAACTGGCCCTGTCCAGAGTTGGTAGCACCCGCACCACAATCCGCAGAAGGCGGAGGGGGCGTTTGAGCAACGGCTGGCTATACTGCGCCGCATGCCCACACACCGCTCCTTCGCCCTGACCGCCGCTATGGCGGTGGCGGCGCCGTTGCAGTGCGTGGTCATTGCCAAAGCCAAAAAACCCCAGCTCATCTGACCGGAGCTGCGTGGTTCCGTCCCGGATGAGCGACGGAACCCCTGGCAACAAACTCCCCCTTTTTTTGGACACCCGGTTTTCCGCGCCCGCACCCTGAACGGTTCTTCCTTGCGGTCGAATCTCCATGGAGTGTTTCGCATGCCTTCTTCACCTTCTCAGCCTTCCCGCGTCGCCGCTGACACCGTCTTCAGCGGGCTGTGGATTCCCCTCGTCACCCCGTTTCGCGACGGCGCCGTGGACCACCCGGCCCTCGCCGCCATGACTGCCCGGCTCGCGCAGCAGGGCGTGTCGGGCTTTGTGGCCTGCGGCTCCACCGGCGAGGCCGCGGCGCTGGACCCTTCCGAGCAACTGGCGGTGCTGGAGACGGTGCTCGGCGCCGCAGGCGGGCTGCCCGTGGTGATGGGCCTGTCAGGCTACCACCTGCAGCACACGGTGGACTGGGTGCAGGCCCTGGCCCGCTACCCGCTGGCCGGCTTGCTGGTGCCCGCGCCACACTACATCCGCCCGGGGCAGGACGGCCTGCTGCACTGGTATCGCACCTTGGCCGACGCCAGCAGCGTGCCGCTGGTCGTCTACGACATCCCCTACCGCACCGGCGCCACGCTGGCCACCGAGACGCTGCTGGCGCTGGCCGAGCACCCGCACATCCGCGCCATCAAGGACTGCGGCGGCAACCCCGCCAAGACCCAGGCCCTGATCGCCGACGGCCGCCTGGCCGTGCTGGCGGGTGAGGACGCGCAGATGTTCACCACCCTGGCCCTGGGCGGCACGGGCGCCATTGCCGCCAGCGCGCACTGGCAGGCGCCGCAATTCGTGGAACTGATGGCGCTGCTGCGCGCGGGCCAGCTGGCCGAGGCGCGCCGCGTGTGGCACGCCCTGCAGCCGTGGGTGGCAATGTGTTTTGCCGAGCCCAACCCCGCCCCGCTCAAGGCCGTGCTGGCGCGGGCGGGCTGGATGCGCAACGAGCTGCGCGCGCCGATGATGCCGGCCTCGGACGCCCTGCGGGAGCGCCTGCAGGCCGTGGCGGAAATCAGCCGCCCGTGACCGGCGGGAAGAACGCCACCTCGGCGCCGTCGGCCAGGGCGGCGGTCTCGTCGCTCAGCGTCTGGTTGAGCGCCATGCGCACGGCCTTGCCGCGCGCCAGGCTGGCGGCATGCGCGCCGCCCCGGGCGATGAGTTCGTCGCGCAACGCGCCCAGGGTGGCGGCACTGGTTTCCAATGCTTCGCTGCCTTGGCCGATGGCCTCGCGGATGGAGGCGAAGTAGCGGACTGAAATCTTCATGCCAGAAGCTCCGAGAAGGCGATGTATTGCACCACGTCGCCGGGTGCAATGGTCTGGCCCGCCGGGTTGTCCACCACGCCGTCGCCCCACGCCGCCGATGTCAGCACGCCCGAGCTCTGGTTGTCGAACAGGTCCAGCCCACCCGCCGCGTTGTGCCGCACGCGCAGGAATTCACGGCGCTTGTCGCCCTTGGGCCAGGCAAAGTCGGCGCGCGCAGCGACGCACTGCGGAGCGACCTGGTGCACGCCCTGCAGCCTCAGCACAAATGGCCGCACCAAGAGCGCAAAGGTGAGAAAGCTGGACACCGGGTTGCCGGGCAGGCCCATGAAGTGGGCACCGCCCACCGTGCCGTAGGCAAAGGGCTTGCCCGGCTTCATGGCGATCTGCCACAGGTCCAGGCGGCCCAGCGATTCGACGGCGGGCTTGATATGGTCTTCCTCGCCCACGCTCACGCCGCCGCTGGTCAGAATCAGGTCGTGCGCGCTGCTCGCGTCGCGCAGCGCGGCGATGGTGGCGTCGCGCCGGTCGGGCACGATGCCGAAGTCGGTCACCTCGCAGCCCAGGCGCAGCAGCATGGCGCGCAAAAAGAAACGGTTGCTGTTGTAGATGGCGCCGGGGCGCATCTGCTCGGGCGGCACTTCGCCGGGCATGACGAGCTCGTCACCCGTGGAAAACAGCGCCACGCGCGGGCGGCGCGCCACGGGCAGCTGGTGCAGGCCGATGCTGGCGGCCAGGCCCAGCTCGGCGGGTGACAGGCGCGTGCCGGCGGCCAGCACCACGGCGCCCCGCGTGATGTCCTCGCCCGCGCGGCGGATCCACTGGCCGGGCCGGGGCACGGCGTGGATGCGAACGCTTGCAGGCTCCACGGCCTCGCAGTCTTCCTGCATCAGCACCGCATCGGCCCCGGGCGGCACCGGCGCGCCGGTGAAGATGCGCGCGGCCGTGCCGGGGGCCAGCGGCTCGCCCGCGCTGCCCGCGGCAATGCGCTGCGACACGGGCAGCAGCGTGCCGGGTGCGGACACGTCGGCGCTGCGCACGGCGTAGCCGTCCATGGAGCTGTTGTCCTGCGGCGGCACGTGCAGGGCCGAGATGCAGTTCTGTGCCAGCACACGGCCATCGGCATCGAAGGTGGCGACGGTGTCGGTGCCCGGCAGGGGCGCGGCATGGGCCAGCAGTTCGGCCAGCGCGTCGTCCAGGGGTTTCAGCGGCGCTTTGTTCATGCGCATCACGACGACGGCAGCAGGCCGCCGTGCAGTTCCCAGTCGTATTCAAAGCGGTGCGCGTGCTGGATCAGCCAGTCCACCACCTCGGCGGGAGCATTGAGGTTGAGCACGGGCAGCTGGGTGGGAGCCGGCAGCAGATCAGGCGCGTCGGTGGCCACGGCGGCCACAAAGTCGTCGTCGGGGTAGCGCACGGGCTTGGCCGCCTGGCCGGGCTCGGGCGCGCGCCAGACTTCCACCTTGAGAAGGTCGCTGTCCTTGAAGCCTTCCACCAGCACCCAGTCCACGCCCTGGTACAGCTCAGCCAGCAAGTGGTGCACGCTGAGCGTGGCCGGTTGCTCGAACTCGCGCACCAGCATCAGCCGCTTGTCCGACGCGGCCACCACTTCAAAAGCGCCGGCCTCGCGGTGGCGGTAGGTGTCCTTGCCCGGGTGGTCGATGTCGAAGCTGTGGTGGGCATGCTTGACCACCGACACCCGCAGGCCCCGCAGCCGCAGCTCGGGGATCAACTGCTCCACCAGCGTGGTCTTGCCACTGCCAGAGAAGCCGGCAAAACCGACAACCTTCATCCGCTGCTCCTTGTCTCGCTATTCCTTGTATAGCTGCAAACGCTTACTGGATAAGCGCTGCTGGCACTTTTTATCAAATTTTCTGTGCCACCTATGCGGCCGAAGCGCAGTGGCGCTCGATATAGGCCTTGACCAGCGCCACGTCGGCCGGCATCACCTGCACCCGCTTGGGGAGGTCTTCGATGCCCTCGAACCGCGCTGGGCGGTCCGGTGCATGGCCCAGCGCCTCTTCGATGGTGGCGGCGAACTTGATGGGCAGCGCCGTCTCCAGCACGATCATGGGCACGCCGGCGTCGCCCCGCCGCTCCAACGCCACCTTCACGCCGTCGGCGGTGTGGGTGTCGATGGTGACGCCGTGGCGCTGGTAGTTGTCCCGGATGGTGGCCAGGCGGTCGGCATGGGTGCTCTTGCCGCTTTCAAAGCCGTACTTCGCGGCGGCGTCGGCAAAGCGCGGGTCGCCGCTCAGGTCGAACTGGCCTTGCTGGGCCAGCGCATCACCAAAGAGCGCCTTCGTAGCGGCGCCATCGCGGCCCAGCAGGTCGAACACGAAGCGCTCGAAATTGCTGGCCTTGCTGATGTCCATGCTCGGGCTCGACGTCTCATGCGTGTCGGCGCTGCCGCGCACGCGGTACACGCCGGTGCGGAAGAACTCGTCGAGCACGTCGTTCTCGTTGGTGGCCACCACCAGCTTGGCAATCGGCAGGCCCATCATGCGCGCCACATGGCCCGCGCACACGTTGCCGAAGTTGCCGCTGGGCACGGTGAAGCTGACCTTCTGGTCGTTGGTCTCGGTGGCCTGCACATAGCCAGCGAAGTAGTACACCACCTGCGCCAGGAGGCGCGCCCAGTTGATGGAGTTGACGGTGCCGATCTTGTACTTGCGCTTGAATTCCAGGTCGTTGGAGACGGCCTTGACGATGTCCTGGCAGTCGTCGAACACGCCTTCGATGGCGATGTTGTGGATGTTGGCGTCTTGCAGGCTGAACATCTGTGCCTGCTGGAAGGGGCTCATGCGGCCGTGCGGGCTGGTCATGAACACGCGGATGCCCTGCTTGCCGCGCATGGCGTATTCGGCCGCGCTGCCGGTGTCGCCGCTGGTGGCGCCCAGGATGTTCAGCTCGGCGCCCCGGCGGCCCAGTTCATATTCGAACAGGTTGCCCAGGAGCTGCATGGCCATGTCCTTGAAGGCCAGCGTAGGGCCGTTGGACAGGGCTTCGAGCCACAGGCCGTCTTCGAGGTGGCGCAGGGGCACGATCTCGCCGGTGCCGAAGACTTCGGCGGTGTAGGTCTTGGCACACAGGGCCTTGAGGTCGGCGGCCGGGATGTCGTCGATGTAGAGCGACAGGATCTGGAACGCCAGCTCGGCATAGCCTTGCTCGTGGTACGCACGGCGCAGGCGCGTGAGCATCGCGTCGTCGACCTGCGGGTAGTGCTCGGGCAGATACAGGCCGCCATCGGGCGCCAAGCCTTCGAGCAGGATGTCACAGAACTGCTTGCGGTCTGCGTGGCCGCGCGTGCTCAGGTATTTCATGGGGAATTCCGTCGGTCAGGGTCTCGTTTGCAAGGCTACAGGCTGATGCCGTACACACGGATGTCAATGTAAAAACGTGAGGCGATCAGCAGCAAAAAACCGGCGACCAGAATCAGCCAGTGCAGCGGCTTGTCCTCGTAATTGTCCGTGCGCTCCAGCAGCACGAAATACAGCCAGGCCACCAGAAAGCTGCCCGCCCCGTTGAGCAGGGCCTGCGACCACGGCATGGACTGCAGGAGCGCCAGCGTGACCAGCACGCCGAACCCAAAGCCCAGATGCCAGCGCGGCATGTCCAGGTAGGCGATCTTGACCAGCGCCGACAACGTGAGTGCAGCGACCAGGGTGGGCATGATGGCGGCGAGGTGGCATCGTCAGAGCGCGGCGGCGCGCGGCATGGTCCGCTCAGTCAGATAAGATCAGTTCAGCTCTTCCTTGCGGATGCGCGTGATGGGTGCCAGCACCGTGGGCAGGGCCTGCATCTGGGCGATGACGGCGTCCATGGTGCCTTCGCGGGTGTCGTGGGTCAGGATGATCAGGTCGGTCTGCGTCGATCCTTCGCCGCCCACTTCGTCGGCCTCGCGCTGCAGCACCGCGTCGATGCTCACGCCGGCTTCGGCCAGCAGGCCCGTGACCTTGGCGAGCACGCCAGCCTGGTCGGCCACACGCAGGCGCAGGTAGTAGCTGGTGACCACTTCGCTCATGGGCAGCACCGGCAGCGCGTCCATGGCATCGCTCAGCGTGTGCGGCTGGAAGGCCAGGTGCGGCACGCGGTGCTCGGGGTCGGCCGTGTGCAGGCGGGCAATGTCCACCAGGTCGGCGATGACGGCACTGGCCGTGGGCTCGCTGCCCGCGCCCTTGCCGTAATACAGCGTGGTGCCCACGGCATCGGCCTGCACCACCACGGCGTTCATGGCGCCTTCCACATTGGCGATCAGGCGCTTGGACGGAACCAGGCTGGGGTGCACGCGCAGTTCCACGCCACTGTCGCGGCGCTTGGCAATGCCCAGCAGCTTGATGCGGTAGCCCAGCTGCTCGGCGTAGCGGATGTCGGCGGCGGAGAGCTTGGTGATGCCCTCCACATACGCCTTGTCGAACTGCACGGGAATGCCGAACGCGATGGCCGACATGATGGTGGCCTTGTGCGCGGCATCCACGCCTTCGATGTCGAAGGTGGGATCGGCCTCGGCGTAGCCCAGGCGCTGCGCTTCCTTCAGCACCACGTCAAAGTCCAGGCCCTTGCTGCGCATCTCGGACAGGATGAAGTTGGTGGTGCCGTTGATGATGCCGGCGATCCACTGGATGCGGTTGGCCGTGAGGCCTTCGCGCAGCGCCTTGATGATGGGAATGCCACCGGCCACGGCGGCCTCGAAGGCCACCATCACGCCCTTGGCCGATGCCGCCGCGAAGATCTCGGTGCCGTGCACGGCCAGCAGCGCCTTGTTGGCGGTGACCACATGCTTGCCAGCCGCAATCGCTTCGAGCACCAGGCCGCGCGCGATGCCGTAGCCGCCGATCAGCTCGACCACGATGTCGATGTCGGGGTTGGCGATGATGGCGCGGGCGTCATTGACCACCTGCACGCCCTCGCCCACCACGCCCCGGGCGCGCTCCACGTCCAGATCGGCCACCATGGTGATCTCGATGCCGCGGCCCGCGCGGCGGCGGATCTCTTCCTGATTGCGACGCAGCACGTTGAACACGCCGCTGCCGACGGTGCCGATGCCCAGAAGGCCTACTTGGATGGGTTTCATGGAAATTTACCAGTCAAAATGGGCTTCAGCGCTTATCCATAAAGCGCCGAAAGCTATCAAAAAGTGAGTCGCTGATGCGAACCGGAATCGAGCAACACCTTTACCTTGAGGCCCTGCGGCGGTGCATCCGGGGTCGCGCACGCCTTGCTTGATGGGGTGATGGGTGGTGGGGTATCAGCCGACGCGCCGCAGATCGGTGCCGCAGCGCTTGCGGTACAGCTCCAGGAACTTCGCCACGCGGCCGATGGCGTCGCGCAGGTCGTCCTCGTGCGGCAGGAACACGATGCGGAAGTGGTCAGGCGCGGACCAGTTGAAGCCCGTGCCCTGCACCAGCATCACCTTGGTTTCCTGCAGCAGCTCCAAAAAGAACTGCTGATCGTCGGCAATGGGGTACACGGCCGGGTCCAGGCGCGGGAACATGTACAGCGCCGCGCGCGGCTTGACGCAGCTCACGCCCGGAATGGCCGTGATCAGCTCATAGGCCAGGTCGCGCTGCTTGCGCAGGCGGCCGCCCTCGCTGACCAGTTCGTTGATGCTCTGGTAGCCGCCCAGCGCCGTCTGCACGGCCCACTGGCCCGGCACATTGGCGCACAGCCGCATGTTCGAGAGCATGTTCAGGCCCTCGATGTAGTCCTTGGCGGCCTTCTTGTCGCCCGACACCACCAGCCAGCCCGCGCGGTAGCCGCAGGAACGGTAGCTCTTGGACAGCGAGTTGAAGGTCAGCGTGAGCACGTCGTCCGACAGCGACCCGATGGCCGTGTGGCGCGCACCGTCGTACAGCACCTTGTCATACACCTCGTCGGCAAAGATCACGAGGCCGTGCTCGCGCGCAATGGCGACGATGCCCTTGAGCAGGTCGTCGGAATACAGCGCGCCGGTGGGGTTGTTGGGGTTGATGACCACGATGCCCTTGGTGCGGGGCGTGATCCGGGCGCGGATGTCGGCCAGATCGGGCATCCAGCCATTGGCCTCGTCGCACAGGTAGTGCACCGGCGTGCCGCCCGAGAGGCTGGCTGCGGCCGTCCACAGGGGGTAGTCGGGCGAGGGCAGCAGCAGCTCGTCGCCGTTGTCCAGCAGGGCGTTGGTGGCCATCACGATCAGCTCGCTGGCGCCATTGCCCAGGTAGATGTCGTCGAGCGCCACGCCCTTGATGCCCTGCTTCTGCGTCTCGTGCATCACCGCCTTGCGCGCGGCGAAGATGCCCTTGCTGTCCGAATAACCGGCCGAATTGGGCAGGTTGCGGATCATGTCGAGCTGGATCTCTTCGGGCGCATCGAAGCCGAACACCGCGAGGTTGCCGATGTTGAGCTTGATGATCTTGTGCCCGTCTTCCTCCATCTTCTTGGCCGCGTCCATGATCGGCCCTCGGATGTCGTAGCAGACGTTGGCGAGCTTGGCGGATTTCTGGACGGTTTTCATGCGCTGACGGGTGTGCGAAGGGGTCAGGGGGCGGCCCCTGCAAGGGGCTGCAGGGCGAAACCTATAATTTGACCACAGTTCACCCGCGCCCCCTGTCCCCTTGCTGGCTTGACCAGCCCGCTCTGACACTTCGGGCACAGCCCGCCAACGCCCCGATCCCATGAAATTCCAGCCCGACCGATCCAGCGCACAGACCATCAGCGGCTACGGCCCCGGGTGGATCGGCGTGGACGCGGAGCGGATCACGCACAGCGTCATCATCGGGTCGGCCGGCCTGCGGCAGGCCTGGGCGCCCGCGCGCTTTGAAGACCTGGCGCCGGACCATTTCGCGCAACTGGCCGCGCTGGACGCCGAGCTGATCGTCTTCGGCAGCGGCAGCCGCAACCGGTTTCCGCCGCCCGCCTGGCTGGCCCCCCTGATGGCGCGGCGCATGGGCCTCGAAACCATGGACACGGCGGCCGCCTGCCGTACCTACAACATCCTGGCCAGCGAAGGCCGCAACGTGGTCGCCGCGCTCATCCTGGAGGCCTGACGGCACGCGCCGCCCCGCGGTGCAGCGCGGCGGCGAACGCCCCGCCAGACCGCCGCGCAGAGGGCAAGACACACTGTCTTACATTTTGTCAGGGAACGTTTTCGAGGTAAAATTTCGGGTTGCGGTCGGGGGCACTTCCAAGAGCAATAACACACCCGCTCCCCCGGCTTACCAACGACTACATCCTGAGAGATTGAAGTGTTATGGCGATCGTTGTCAACAAACCCCTCCCCGAATTTGAAGCCAACGCGACCGGCGGCCTGAAGGTCTCCAACACCTCGCACCTGGGCCAGGTTCTGGTCCTGTACTTCTATCCCAAGGACAACACGCCCGGCTGCACCACAGAGGCCATGCAGTTCCGCGACAAGTACAAGGATTTCGTGAAGGCCGGCGCTGCGGTGTTCGGCGTGTCGCGCGACAACATGAAGTCCCACGACGACTTCAAGGAAAAGCTGGAACTGCCCTTCGAGCTCATTGCCGACACCGAAGAAAAGATGTGCCACATGTTCGGCGTGGTCAAGAACAAGATCATGTACGGCAAGAAGGTCAAGGGCATCGAGCGCAGCACCTTCCTCGTCGGTCCCGACGGCGTGCTGCTGCAGGAGTGGCGCGGCCTGAAGGTTCCGGGCCACGTGGACGACGTGCTCAAGGCCGTCAAGTCCATCAAGGCCCTGAAGAAAGCCGCCTGAGGTGGCTTGATGCCGCGCGACGTGGCCGGTGGCGGCCTGGGCCCGCCGCTCCTTTTGGCCTGACGGTCACCTGGAGTAGGCATAATGGGCCGATGCCCCAGGTTTGCGCAACGCTTGCTTCCCCCGACAAAGCCGCCTTGGCCTCCAGGCGGCTTTTTGCTTTCTGACCATCCTTGACCGAGGCCCTGCCACCATGCCCCTGCCCCCCGCCCCCAGCCGGCGCGCCGCGCTCCTCGCCCCAGAAGCCTTTGACATCACGGCGCCGCCCCGCGCCGCAGCTACATCCTCCGCCGCCGACGCCGAAGTCATTCCGCTGAAAGCGCCCGCCACAGGCCGCAGCAGCCGCAAGCCGGCGACCAGCGCACTGACCCAGCCCCCCGCCGCTGCCGCCCCGCTCGAACAGGTCGAAACCCGCGCGCGGTTGGCGGACCCGGCACCCGCAGCGCGCGGCCGCGCGCGCAGCACGCCCGAGGCCGCCCCCGCCACGGCCCGCAGCACCGGCCGCCGCAG
>NZ_JBMIRS010000151.1:0-6006 GCF_049198005.1 Paracidovorax sp. MALMAid1276
GGCTCAGCCCGAACGGATGGGGAGGCGCCCTGGCTTCGACAGGCTCAGCCCGAACGGATGGGGGAGGCGCCCAGGCTTCGACAAGCTCAGCCCGAACGGATGGGGGTAAGCGCACCGGCTTCGTCCAACTCCCCAAGTCCACAACGCACGATTTTTACAAAGCACTTGCTTGCTAAAAATAACACGCTTTGCTATCGTGCCCCCATGGAACCCCCCGTCCGTCGCCCCCGCGCCTCCTCCTCCCGGGCCACTCCGGCGCCGGCGCACGCGCGCCCGGGCGCAGCGCCCGTGCTGCCTGCATCAGAAGAAGCACCCCCCACCCCGCGCCGCCCCCGTGGCCGCCCCCGCAAGACCGCCGAAGAACTCGACGACGGCAACCGCCGCCGCAAGCTCATGGACAGCGCCGCCCAGCTGTTCATCGACAAGGGCTTTGCCGCCACCAGCACGCGCGACATCGCCGCCGCCGTGGGCATGCACAGCGGCTCGCCCTTCTACCACTTCGAAAGCAAGAGCGCGCTGCTCTATGCCGTGATGAACGAAGGCATGGCCACCGCCGTGCAAAGCCAGCAGGCGGCCCTGGATGCCGTGGCACAAGGCACGCCCGCCGCCACCGCGCGTGCGCGGCTGCGCGTGCTCATCCGCCACCACTTCGAGGTGCTGCTCGGGCCCCACAGCGGCTTCATTCCGGTGATGCTTTACGAATGGCGATCGCTCACGCCCGCCCAGCGCAAGAGCATCGCGCGCGTGAAGGACACGTACGAAGCGGCATGGATGCCCACGTTGCAGGCCCTCGCGCGGCAGAAAGCGCTGCAGGCCGACCCGGACGTGGCGCGGCTGTTCATCTTTGGCGCACTCAACTGGGCGGTGCAATGGTTCGCCGCGCCTCGCAAGAGTCGGCCCGGCAAGTCGCTCGATGAACTGACCGACGAGGCGATGGCGCTGTTCATTCACAAGGCCTGATCAATCCATGCAAGCGACACTGCTGTCTTCCTCCGGCTCTGCCTACCGCTCGGTCTTTGCGCCGGGCCTGTTCGATGGCCGCGTGATCATGGTCACCGGCGGTGGCTCGGGCATCGGCCGGTGCACGGCGCACGAACTGGCGCACCTGGGCGCCCGGGTGGTGCTGGTGGGGCGCAATCCCGACAAACTGCAAGCCGTCGCCGATGAGATCGCCGCAGACGGCGGTGCGGCGTCGTGGCAGGCCTGCGACATCCGCGCGGAAGACGCCGTGGCTCTGTTGGTGCAGCAGGTGCTGGCCAAGCAGGGGCGCATCGATGGACTGGTCAACAACGCGGGCGGGCAGTTCATGGCCCCCCTGGAATCCATCAGCGCCAAGGGCTGGGAGGCGGTGCTGCACACCAACCTCACCGGCGGCTTCCTGGTGGCGCGGGAATGCTACCGGCAGTGGATGGCCTCGCACGGCGGCTCCATTGTCAACATCGTGGCCGACATGTGGGGCTCCATGCCGGGCATGGGGCACAGCGGCGCGGCGCGCGCCGGCATGGTCAGCTTCACCGAAACCGCGGCGCTCGAATGGGCGCACAGCGGCGTGCGCGTCAACGCCGTGGCGCCGGGCTATATCGCGTCCAGCGGCATGGACCACTACCCGCCCGAAGCCGCCGACCTGCTGCGCGCCATGCCACGCACGGTGCCCCTGGGCCGGTTTGGCAACGAGGCCGAGGTGTCGGCCGCCGTTACGTTCTTGCTCAGCCCGGCGGCCAGCTTCATCAGCGGCACCACCCTGCGGGTGGATGGCGCGCGGCCCCAGGTGCGCATGGGCTGGCCCATGCGCGTGCCGGATGCGGCCGTGCAGCAGCGCGCTGCGGTGGCGCCCTACGACGGCTTTCACCGCGCGCAGGTGCCGCAGGTGTTTGCAGCGCCTGCACACGCCACCGACCATCGCGCCGACCATCCCGACGGTTATGCGCCCAAGGAATCTGCATGACCGCCGCGTTTGTCTCGCGCTTCAACCCCGGCGCGCCGCAGGCGCAGCACCGCCGGGCCGCACTGCTGGCCCGGCTGGATGCGCTGCGTGCGCTGGAAGACCGCGCCGCTGCCGCCTCGGCGCGCGCGCAGCCGCAGTTCGACAAGCGCGGCCAGCTGCTGCCCCGCCAGCGCGTGGCTCTGCTGCTGGATGCGGGCGCGCCCTGGCTGCCGCTGTGCGCGCTGGCGGGCTTTCTGCACGATGTGAAGAACCGCGACGAGTCCGTGCCCGGCGGCGGCGTGATCGCGGGCATCGGCGTCGTCAGCGGCGTGCGCTGCATGGTGGTGGCCAGCGACTCGGGCATCGATGCCGGCGCCATCCAGCCCATGGGGCTGGACAAGATCCTGCGCGTGCAGGAGATCGCGCTGCGCGAACGGCTGCCGTTCGTCCACCTGGTGGAGAGCGCCGGGGCCAACCTGCTGCGCTATCGCGTGGAGGGTTTTGTGCACGGGGGCGCGTTGTTCCGCAACCTGGCGCGGCTGTCGGCGACGGGCATTCCGGTCATCACGGTGCAGCACGGCTCGGGCACGGCCGGCGGGGCCTACATGCCGGGCCTGTCGGACGTGGTCATCATGGTGCAGGGCCGCTCGCGCGCGTTTCTGGCCGGGCCGCCGCTGCTCCAGGCTGCCACGGGCGAGATCGCGACGGAAGAAGAGCTGGGCGGCGCCGAGATGCACACCGCCGTCTCGGGCCTGGGCGAATATCTGGCGCAGGACGACCGCGAGGCGCTGGGCCTGGCGCGTGACGTGGTGGCCCAGCTGGGTTGGGCCGCAGCGCACCGCGCCGGGGCGACCGCGCCGGCCCCCACGCTGCCCGCCGACGACCTTCTGGCGCTGCTGGCCGACGACCTGCGCCAGCCGGTCGACATGCGCGAGGTCATCGCGCGGCTGGTGGATGGCTCGCAGCTGCTCGAATTCAAGGCCCGCTACGGCGCGGCCACCGTCTGCGCGCAGGGCCGCATCCAGGGCCATGCCGTGGGCTTCATCAGCAACAACGGGCCCATCGACGTGGCCGGCGCCAACAAGGCCACGCACTTCATCCAGTGGATGTGCCAGCTGGGCCACCCCATCGTTTACCTGCAGAACACCACGGGCTACATGGTGGGCACGGACAGCGAGCAGGGCGGCATGATCAAGCACGGCAGCAAGATGATCCAGGCCGTGACCAACGCCACTGTGCCGCAGATCACCATTCAGTGCGGCGCAAGCTTTGGCGCGGGCAACTACGGCATGTGCGGCCGGGCCTTCGCCCCGCGCTTTCTGTTCAGCTGGCCCGGTGCCCGCACGGCCGTGATGGGCGGCGAGCAGGCCGCGCGCACCATGCGGATCGTGACCGAGGCCGCGCTGGCGCGCAAAGGCATCACACCCGATCCGGCCGAATCGCAGGCGCAGTTCGATCGCATCGTGGCGCTCTTCGAGGCCCAGGCCGATGCCTTCACCACCAGCGGCCTGCTGCTGGACGATGGCGTGATCGACCCGCGCGACACGCGGGCGGTGCTGGCCTTTTGCCTGGACACGATTGCCGAAGGCGCCGCGCGCACCACCCGGCCCTTGCAGTTCGGGGTGGCACGCATGTAGCACCAGCACTGTCAGGGCTCCCTCGCTCACAACACACCACCACGGAGACCAGCACCATGCAGTTCACCCACGAGCACCGCGAGATCCAGAAAACCTTGAAGCGCTTCATCGACGAGGAGATCAATCCCCATGTGGACGAATGGGAGGCGGCCGAAATCTTTCCTGCGCACGAGGTCTTCAAGAAGATGGGCAACCTGGGCCTACTGGGCCTGTGCAAGCCCGAGGAATACGGCGGACAGGGGCTGGACTACTCGTACAGCCTGGCCATGGCCGAGACGCTGGGCCACATCCACTGCGGTGGTGTGCCCATGGCCATTGGCGTGCAGACCGACATGTGCACGCCCGCGCTGGCCCGCTACGGCAGCGAGGAGCTTAAGCGCAACTTTCTGGCCCCGGCCATTGCGGGCGACATGGTGGGCTGCATCGGCGTGAGCGAACCGGCGGCGGGCAGCGATGTGTCGGGCATCAAGAGCGTGGCGCGCAAGGATGGCGACGACTATGTGATCACCGGCCAGAAGATGTGGATCACCAACAGCCTGCAGGCCGACTGGATGTGCATGCTGGTCAACACGGGCGACGGCCAGAGCGTGACGGGCGGCAGTCCTCACAAAAACAAGAGCCTGGTGATGGTGCCCATGCGCGATGACAGCGGCCGACTGCGCCCTGGCATCGAGGTGGCGCGGAAGATCCGCAAGATCGGCATGCACAGCAGCGACACCGGGTTGATCTATTTCGACGAGGTGCGCGTGCCGCAGCGCTATCGCATCGGGGCCGAGGGGCAGGGCTTCATCTACCAGATGCAGCAGTTCCAGGAAGAGCGTCTGTGGTGTGCTGCCAGCGCGCTCGAATCGCTGACGCACTGCATCGGCTGGACCATCGAGTGGGCGCAGGAGCGCAAGCTGTTCGGGTCCACGCTGGCCGACCAGCAATGGGTGCAGTTCAAGCTGGCCGAGCTGAAAACCGAGGTCGAGGCGCTGCGGGCGCTCACCTACCGCGCCTGCGAGCTGTACGTGAACGGGCAGGACGTTCTGGAGCTGGCCAGCATGGCCAAGCTCAAGGCCGGGCGCCTGAACCGCGAGGTGCCCGACACCTGCCTGCAGTTCTGGGGCGGCATGGGCTACACGCTCGAAAACAAGGTCTCGCGCCTGTACCGCGACGGGCGGCTGGCGTCCATCGGCGGTGGGGCGGACGAGGTGATGCTGGGCATTTTGGCCAAGCTGATGGGTATTGCGAAGCGGCCCGTATGAGGGGAAGCAGCTTTCCTGCCATGCGCAGCATGCGCGGCCTTGCCCCTCTCCCCTCGCGGGAGAGGGGTTGGGGAGAGGGGGTGAGCTTGCGCCGCGCCCCAGCCAGAGACCCCCTCTCCCCCGCCCTCTCCCGCAAGGGGCGAGGGAGTGAAGTCCGCCCGCTGCGTGCGAGCCACGGAACACGCAAATGACCGCTGCTGTTTTGCTCATCGACCGCGTGCCGCTGCCCAGCGGTTGTGTGGAAACCTGGACGCTGAACGACCCTGCCAGCCGCAATGCGCTGTCAGAAGCCATGGTGGATGCCCTGCTGGCCGCGTGTGAGCATGCTGCAACCGATGCCGACCTGCGTGGCGTGGTGCTGCGCGGTGCGGGCGGGCATTTCTGCGCGGGCGGCAGCCTGGGTGGAATCGGCCAGCCGCTGGCGGCAGGCGACGCCGATCCGCTGGTGCCGTTGAACCGCCGCTTTGGCGCGCTGCTGCAGGCCCTGTGTGCGCTGCCGCAGTGGCTCATCGTGGCGGTGGAGGGGGCGGCCATGGGCGGCGGCTTTGGGCTCGTGTGCTGCGCCGACCATGTGCTGGCCCACACCAGCGCGCAGTTCGCCACGCCCGAAGTCACGCTGGGCATCGTGCCCGCGCAGATCGCGCCGTTTGTGGTGCGGCGCCTGGGCCCTGCTGCGGCGCGGCGGTGTTTGCTGACAGGCGAGCGCTGGGATGCCTCTGCCGCCCAGCGCTGGGGGCTGGTCGATGACCTGGTGGAGGGCGACATGAATGCGGCTGTGGAGGCCGCCATCGCGCGCCACGCCGCCGCAGCGCCGCAGGCCGTAGCCGCTACCAAACGTTTGTTGCTGGCCCAGCCCGAAACGCCGTTGCCCGCGCTGCTGGACGATGCAGCCGATGCCTTTGCGCAAGCGCTGCGTGGCCCCGAGGCGCCGCAAGGGCTGGCAGCGTTTGCCGCGCGCAAGGCGCCGCCCTGGAGTGCAAAGCCGTGAATGCAGGCCTCAACGTTGCGGGACCCGTATTGACCCGCCTGAAGCCGTTCACGCTGAGCCTGTCGAAGTGCCGCGCAAGGCTTCGACAGGCTCAGCCCGAACGGGTGTTTGAGATTCAAAAACGCCGAATGCATCACCGGGACGGTCGTGTTGCGGGCATGGCAATGCAGATTGCCCGTGCACGCGCAGCGTGCAGGCGGGCGATGGAGC
>NZ_JBMIRS010000153.1:0-4479 GCF_049198005.1 Paracidovorax sp. MALMAid1276
ATCCACTGCGCACCGTGCCTTGCATCCCATCCCGACAAGGCCGCTGCGCGACCCCTGGGAGATCGTAAACACGTTCTTACAGGGCAGGCCGCGCGTCCTTGGCGTCCTGCTTCTGGGCCCGCGCCACCGACATCAGGATGCCCAGCGCCAGACCGAGGGTCACCATGGCCGTGCCGCCATAGCTGATGAAGGGCAGCGGCACGCCCACCACGGGCAGGATGCCGCTGACCATGCCCATGTTGACGAACGCATAGGTGAAGAAAATCATGGACACCGCCCCGGCCATCAGGCGACCGAACAGGCTGTTGGCCCCGGCCGCAATGGCCAGCCCGCGCCACACCAGCAGGACGAAGCAGACCAGCAGGAACAGGTTGCCCGCCAGCCCGAATTCTTCCGAGAAGGCGGCAAAGATGAAGTCGGTGGTGCGCTCGGGGATGAACTCCAGATGGGTCTGCGTGCCCGCCATGAAGCCCTTGCCCCACACACCGCCCGAGCCGATGGCGATCATGCCCTGGATGATGTGAAAGCCCTTGCCCAGCGGGTCGCGCGTGGGGTCGAGCAGCGTGCAGATGCGCTGCTGCTGGTAGTCGTGCAGCACCACCCAGCGCACGCCGTCGGCACACCACTGGTCGCCCATCAGCACCAGAATGAAGATGCCCAGCCCCCCGACAAGCACCGGCGGCAGCACCAGCTTCCACGACAGGCCCGCAAAGAAGATGACCGACAGACCCGCTGCCAGCACCAGCAGCGAGGTGCCCAGGTCGGGCTGCTTCATGATCAGGCC
Source organism: Paracidovorax sp. MALMAid1276 (assembly GCF_049198005.1). Classification (NCBI taxonomy): domain Bacteria; kingdom Pseudomonadati; phylum Pseudomonadota; class Betaproteobacteria; order Burkholderiales; family Comamonadaceae; genus Paracidovorax; species Paracidovorax sp. MALMAid1276. The sequence goes on from NZ_JBMIRS010000153.1 coordinate 785, forward strand.
GACCGGAATGGCCAGCAGCAGCCCGGCAGCGACGAAATCGAGCGGCCGCAGGGTGCCCTCGCGTTTCTGGAACCACCAGGCCAGCATGAGCGGCATGGCGATCTTGAGGATCTCGCTGGGCTGGATGACGATGCCCAGGTTGATCCAGCGCTGCGCGCCCTTCTTGGTGATGCCGAACAGCGCCACCGCCACCAGGAGCGCCACCCCGGCGGCATACAGCGGCACGGCAAAAGACATGATCTTCTGGGGCGGCACCTGGGCCACCATGAACAGGATGGCGCCCGCAATGATCATGTTGCGGCCGTGGTCCATGAAGCGTGTGCCGTGGTCGTAGCCCGAGGAATACATGGCCACCAGGCCGGCACCCGCCAGCAGCAGCACCACGAGCAGCAGCGGAAGATCAAAACCCCTGAACAGCGGCGCGAAGCGCTGCGCGAGGGTGGGCTTTTCAAAGACGACGGCCATCCCGCGATTATCGGGCCCCGCCGCGCTGCAGCCGGTCAACCCGACTGGCGGAACGCCATCACGGCCTGGTTGCGCAGGGTGCGCAGCAGGCCCAGGGCCTTGTCGTCCACCACGATGCCGCCGGCGCGCGCCTGGTCGGCGTAGATGAGCGCAAAGGTCTGGCCCTTGAGCTGCAGCGGCAGCAGCAGGAAGGCGGGCGCATTGAGGCCCGTGCGGTACCAGTCGGGCAGGCGGGCCTGCAGCCGGGGCTCGGTCGCATCGTTGATGAGCGTGTCGGCACCGCGCAGGCACACGGCGGCAAACAGGTCGCCCGGCGCCTTCAGGGGCACCCGCAACGCCCGCACCGCCGCGTCGCTGCCCTCCCCCAGCCCGAAGCGCCCCGTCAGCGCATCGGTCTTCGGATCCCGCAGGCAGAACACCATGCGCCGAAAGCCCAGCGCGCGGAACATGGTCTCCAGGATCATGCGCAGCACGTCGTTGAGCTGAAAGTTTTCCACCATCGCATTGGTGATGTCCTGGATGCCTGCGGCCAGTACCTCATTGACCTGCGCCACCGACACCGCGCTGTCGGCCTGGGACGGCAGCACGGCCGGCAGGGCGCCGCTGTCGCCAGCCGGCAGTTCGTGGTGCTCCAGCGCGTCCTCGGGGCCGGTGGCTGCGCCCTCGGCCGGAGGCAACGTCAGCAGCCGGGCGGCGGCGGACCCGGGCTCCACCCGCAGGTCCAGCGCCTGGGCCAGCGACACCAGCTTGTGGCGGGCGCGCAGCGTGGCCTCGGCAAACTCGGAACCCGACAGCGCCAGCGGCCGCGCATAGCGCGCGCCAATCTGCTCCAGCTGCGCGGACTGGCGGGGCCGATCGCTGCCCAGCAGGGCGCTGGCGACTTCGTTGGCGGCCATGGCCGCCCAGCGCAGGCGTTCCACACCCTGCTCGGGCGCGCGCTGCATCGGCGAGCCCAGGGGCTTGCGCATGCAGCGCTGCAGGCTCTCGGGCAGGTCCCAGACCCGCGCCACGCCCACGCCCAGATCCTCAAAGCCCAGCCCCAGCACCTGCAGCGAGGCTGTTTCCTCGCCGCCGTCGAGGCGGCCCGAGTCGACAAGGCTGCGCACCTGGCGGGCCTCTTCCGGAAAGTAGAACTCGCACAGCATCCGGCCCAGGTTCTGGAACATGGCGCCGATGAAGGCTTCTTCTGCCGCCTGCGCCGTGGCACACAGCTCGGACGCCACCGCGCCGGCCATCATCGCGCGCAGGAACTCCTCGCGCATCTGGCTGGCGTGCTGCCGGTCCTGCATGTGGTCCAGCAGCACCAGGCGCAGCGCCATGTTGCGCACCGCGTTGAATCCCACCAGGCTCACCGCGCGCGACACCGTGCTGATCGTGCCCCGGCTGGCGTGGGCATAGTGCACGCTGTTGACCAGGCGCAGCAGCTTGTTGGTCAGCGCCACGTCCTTCAATATCTCGTGGGTGAGGTCGCTGATGCTGTCGTCCTCGGAATTGGCCACGCGCTGGATGCGGGCCACCGAGTCGGACAGCGCCGGAAAGTCGCTCTTGTGCCGCATGCGGCGCAGCAAGAAGTCCAGCGTGGCATTGCTCGCGGCACTGGGCGCGCTGGCAGGCGCGGCCCAGGCGCGCAACGCGTCCCGCAGTTCTGCCGCCGACGCATGCCGCTGGCCGGGATCGCGGGCCAGGGCGCGCTGCAGGATGGCGCGCAGCCCATCGTCCACGCCCGGCCCCAGGTCATCGGGCAGCACCAGGGTTTCGTTGGCAATGCGGTACAGCGCCTGCCAGGTGTCCTTCTGGTGGATCAGCGGCCGCCCGCTGAGCAGTTCCACCAGCACCAGCGCGGCGGCATACACGTCCATCGACGGTGCGGGCGCCGCCCCGGCCACCGCTTCGGGGGCCAGGTAGGCGGGCGTGCCGCTGGCCAGTTGCGCGTCGGGCTTGCCGGGCTGCTGCACCTGCGCCGCCATGCCGAAGTCCATCACCCGCGCGTGGCGCTGCGCGTCGACCATGATGTTGGACGGCTTCAGGTCGCGGTGGACGATGCCGGCCTGGTGCGCCGCCTGCAGGCCGTCCAGCACGTCCACCACCAGCGCCACGGCGTCGTGTGGCGTGCAGCGGCCTTGCTGGGCCAGGTGATCGGCCAAGGTGCGCCCGGGCACATATTCAAAGACGATGTAGGGCTGGCGGCCCTGCACGTCGGCCTCGAACACCGGCACGATGAAGGGATGGGCCAGGCGGCTCACATGGCGCGCCTCGCGCAGCCACTGCTCCAGCACCGCCGGGTCCTGGCCTTCCATGGGGGGCAGCAGCTTGATGGCCACCTCGCGCTGCAGGCGCGGGTCCAGCGCCAGCCACACGGTGGCCTGCGCGCCGCGCCCCAGCTGGCGCACCAGCTCGAAACGCCCCACCGTGGCGGGCGCCCTGGCGGCGGATCCCTGGGCCCAGCGTCTGGCAGAAGAAAGCGGGGCAGAATCGGGCATGGTGGGGTCTGGGGCAGAGGGCAGTCGCCACAGCGCGGTGCCCATGCAAACATTTGCATACATCCTACGCCGCCGCCACCGCCTTCTGCAGCAGTGATTCCCCTCTCCCCGATGACCACCACCCACCTCCTGTACCTGCACGGTTTCCGCTCGTCCCCCCAGTCGGCCAAGGCGCGGCAGATGGCGGCCCATGTGGCGCAGCACCACCCGGGCGTGCACTTCTGGTGCCCGCAGCTCCCGCCGTCCCCGCAGGCCGCCATGCACATGGTGGCCCAGGGCATTGCCGACTGGCCGCGCGAGCGCATGGCGGTGATCGGATCTTCGCTGGGCGGCTTCTATGCCAGTTGGGTAGCGCAGCGCGCAGGCTGCCCCAGCGTGATGCTCAACCCTGCGGTGAACCCGGCGCGCGACCTCGCGCGCCACATCGGCGAGCAGACCACCTGGCAGAACCCGCAGGAACGCTTTTTCTTTCTGCCCGAATACATCGACGAGCTGCGCGCGCTGTCCACCGAGGGCCGGCCCGCGCACGCACCGGAGCTGGTCATCATCGCCCAGGGCGACGAGGTGCTGGACTGGCGCGAAATGGCAGCCCGCTACGCCGGGGCGCGGCAGATCGTGCAGCCGGGGGGCGACCACGCGCTCAGCAACTTTGGCGACTACCTGCCGCTCATCACCGGATTTCTGGCGCTCGAAGAGCCTGTTCAATGTCTTTTTGAAGATCGCATTGGAGTGCAATCGGTATGAGTGGAT
>NZ_JBMIRS010000003.1:0-1966 GCF_049198005.1 Paracidovorax sp. MALMAid1276
GACTTTCAGGATACGGAAAAATGCGGCTACAGCCGCTGAACAGGTTCGGACGCTGGGGAGTATTTCAGCAGCCTGCTAGAGACCAAGTTCATGCAAGACAGCTTTGCTGGTGACACCCGAACGTTGGCACAACCTACGTTAAATATTGGGCTGATACGCGCTGCTTTGACGCCAATGCCGCCCCCAGCAGAACAATCTCGCATCGTCACCCGCGTCACCGCCCTGCGCCGCCTGTGCGCCGACCTGCGCCAGCGCCTGGCCGAACGCGAGGCAGTGCAGGCCCGTCTGGCCGAGGCACTGGTGGCCTCTGTGGCGTAATCACCCCACCACCCTGTCTAAAATTACCACCATGGTAAAAATGGTCGTCGTTTCAGAGTACAGTCTGAATCCTCCCGAAGACGGGCAGGGGCGCGTCAAGATCGCCAACGGGCCTTTGTACGAGCTCGCCAGGGTTCAGAAGCTGGCGGCGGCCGGAGGTCTGAACACCTGGACAGATCGATGCGACAAGGCGGTGTATGAGCTGTTTGCGGGTGACCTGGATGCGGTGGCCTCTCTTCTGGCGCATTTGCGCCCAGCGCACTACCGAGACTCTGAGTGGTGTACCAACGGCCGCAATGCACTGGCTGCTTGCGATGCCTACGCTCTGCAGCGTGTGGAATGGGTAGCCACAGCGGGCAGAGAGATGGGTGTTGATTATTTTTTGAAGTTTGCGGTAGGCAAGGCGGGGCAACTGTTGTTGCTGGTGTCGTGCCACCTGTCCTGAAGGAGAGCCGTCATGGAAAACAAGGCGCTGTGCGCCATTTGCGGCGAAGGCCACGTCACTGCGCAGACACGCGAGGTAGAGACGGAATACAAAGGCACCAAGGCATTGCTGCCCATGCACTACCAACTGTGCGATACCTGCACATCGGACTACGCGGGCATGGCGGAGTCGAAATTGAACAAGCGCATCGTGATGGCGTTCCGCAAGCAGGTGGATGGCTTGCTGACGGGCGCTGAAATCACGGCACTGCGCAAGCAATACCAACTGACCCAGGCACAAGCTGCCAAGTTGTTTGGCGGGGGCCCGGTGGCATTCAGCAAGTACGAAAACGATGATGTTGCCCAGTCGGAGGCCATGGACACGCTGCTGCGTTTGGTACGCCGCAGCCCAGCGGCTTTTTGGGCGCTGGTGGAAGAAAAGGGCTTGCAGACAGAGATTGCGAAGCCCCAGTCGCCGCTGCGCTCCATGAGCAAAGTGGTTTCCATTACTGCGGTGCGCGCCGAGGTGGGGAGCCCCGATCCGAGCTACAACCCCCGCGAGTTCCGCCGCCGCTCATTCAGCCATGGAGCCGTGCCATGCCTGCAGTAAACACACCGCGCCCCACGCTGCGCAGCTTCCGTGTGCTGGGGCTGAGGGGCAAAAACAAGGGTGACGCGGCCGGGGCAAAGATGCGCTTGACGGTGCAGCAAGAGATCGAGGTCGGTTTGGCAGTACCCAACACGCCGAAGGCACCGCTGATGGTGGGGGTGGTGATCAAGCTGGACGCCACTGCTACCAACGAGGCAGATGCAAGCGACATCGCGACCTGCGCTGCCGAGTACGAAGCCCGATTCATCTATGCACCGGGCTTGGAAGAGACGGCGGCCAATGCCTTGCTGGATGACCGTGACTACCAATATGCCCTGGTCGCCCAGGCCTTCCCTCTGGCGATGACCCATTTCCGCCGCGAGCTGCAGTCCATGGGGCTGGATGCGCGGGAGCTGCCGCTGGGGTTGCCTTACAACTGAAGGCTTTGCAGGCGGCGTTCAACGCACGGAGCCTCAACAGACAAAAGGGCCAGCAAGGCAAACTTGCTGGCCCTTCTTTGCGTGCGCCCAGCATGGGCGCACTCCTACGGGTGCAAGTCCCGTCGTAAGTTGGTCACAACGAACGAAGCGAAGCGCAACTGCATGAGGGCGACCGAATGTGGGGAGGAAGCGTGGA
>NZ_JBMIRS010000158.1:0-4361 GCF_049198005.1 Paracidovorax sp. MALMAid1276
TCGACAAGCTCAGCCCGAACGGGTGGGGTAGCGCCCAGGCTTCGACAAGCTCAGCCCGAACGGGTGGGGAGTGGCGCCAAGGCTTCGACAGGCTCAGCCCGAACGGTCCAGCTGGTGCCCCACGCCACACCCCTCGCCCCCTGCTGCGTAGTTCTACGGAGCCCCGCGCGTAGCCGTCCGAATGGCTGAAACCGGCGGCAATTTTTACAGTTCTCCCACGGCGCCACACCGGGTGGCACCGACGTCAAAACACCGGAGAACCCCCACCATGCGCAACCCCCTCGCGACCGCCGCCGCCATCGCCCTGTCCCTCATCGCCACCGCTGCCAGCGCCGAAGGCGGCGTGCGCACCGAGAAGAACCTGTCGCTGGACCTGGCCACGCAGATCGCCGCCCACACGGTGGCCACCTGCAGCGCCAATGGCTACCACGTGACCGCTACCGTGGTCGACCGCTCGGGCACCGTGCGTGCCGTGCAACGCGCCGACAACGCCGGCCCGCACACGCTGGAAGCCAGCCGCCTGAAGGCCTACACCTCGGCATCGGCCAAAAACACCACGCTGGCCATCATGGAAGCCTCGCAAAAGAACCCCGCCGCCGCCAACCTGGGCCAGATCCCCGGCTACCTGCTGCTGGGCGGCGGCGTGCCGGTGAAGGTGGGCAACGAAGTGATTGGCGCCGTGGGCGTGGGCGGCGCACCGGGCGGCCATCTGGACGAACAATGCGCCGTGGCAGCCATCGCCAAGGTGCAAGACCAAATCAAGTAACCCCCCCCCCCTGTGGCGCTGCGCGCCATCCCCCGCGGGGGACGCCACCGGCGCGGCGGGGCGGCCCTTGCGCGGTGGCCGCCGGGATGCGCCGCGCGCACAACCCACGCCGCAAGCCCGGCATGGCTACGGATTGAATCTTCGAAAGGGAAGCACCATGGTTCGAGTATTTGCCTGGCCTGCAGGGCTCGCGTGCGCGCTGCTACTGGCACAACCACGCCCGGCACCGGCCCAGGTGCCGCCCACGGCTGCCGAAACGGCGGCCTACCAGGGCTTGCATGCGGCGGCGGCGCGGGGCGACCTGCCGGCGCTGCGCAAGCTGCTGGCGGCACGGTCTGACCTGAACGCCCGCGACGCCCACGGCCGCACGCCGCTGCATGTGGCCACGTTCGCCCGGCAGGCCGATGCGATCCGCGCGCTCGCCCAGGCCGGGGCCGACCTGAACGCGCTGGAAAACGACCGCTACGACGCGGTGACCATTGCCGCCGTGGCCGACGACGAGGCCACGCTGCGGCTGTTGCTGCAGCTGGGCGCCAGCGCCGGGCAGGTCACCAGCCGCTACGACGGCACGGCGCTGATTGCCGCCGCCCACCTGGGGCACGACGGCGTGGTGCGCCAGCTGATTGCGGCGGGTGCGCCGCTCGACCATGTGAACAACCTGCACTGGACGGCGCTGATCGAGTCCATCGTGCTGGGCGACGGCGGCCCGCGCCACCAGGCCACGCTGCGGGCGCTGCTGCAGGCTGGCGCCAGCACCGCGCTGACGGACCGGCAGGGCAACACCCCGCTGCAGCTGGCGCGGCAACGGGGCTATGGGGCCATGGTGGAGATGCTGCTGGCGGCGGGCGCGGCGCGTTGAGCGGCGCCGCAGGCCCATCCATCAAACTATGATTTTTATAGCTGTCAGCGCTTGATGGATAAGCGCTGAAGTCCTATTTCACTCAAAATCCGTGGTCCCCGTCACCAGCCGGGCCTTCACGCTCTTGCCCTTGACGCGCCCGCTGTTGAGCCGTGCCACGGCCTGCGCGCCGATGGCGCGGTCCACCGCCACGTAGGTCGAGAAATCGTTGACGTTGATCTTGCCGACCTGCTCGCGCGTATAGCCCATGTCGCCGGTCAGCGCGCCCAGCACGTCGCCGGCGCGGATCTTTTCCTTGCGGCCCCCGATGATCTGGATGGTGAACCGGGGGGGCAGCAGCGGGCCGCCGCCGGTGGCGGTGAGTTCGGCCAGCGGAAACCAGCGCGACTCGCGGCCCTGCAACTGCTCGATGCGGCCCACATAGCCCATCTCGTCCAGGCTGGCCAGGTTCAGCGCCAGGCCGTCCGCGTCGCCCCGGCCGGTGCGGCCGATGCGGTGCACGTGCACCTCGGGGTCGGGGGTCACATCCACGTTGATCACGGCCGCCAGGTTGGCGATGTCCAGTCCGCGCGCGGCCACATCGGTGGCCACCAGCACCGAGCAGCTCTGGTTGGCGAACTGCACCAGCACCTGATCGCGCTCGCGCTGCTCCAGCTCGCCAAACAGCGCCAGCGCGCTGAAACCCTGCGCCTGCAGCACGGCCACCAGATCGCGGCACTGCTGCTTGGTGTTGCAAAAGGCGATGGACGAGGCGGGGCGGAAGTGATTGAGCAGCTGCGACACGGCGTGCAGCCGCTCGCTGCTTTTTACCTCGTACCAGCGCTGCTCGATCTTGCCCTCGGCATGCTGCGCCTGCACGGTGATCTGCTGCGGGCTCTTCATGAACCGGGCGGCGAGCTGGGCGATGCCCTCGGGGTAGGTGGCCGAGAACAGCAGGGTCTGGCGCTGCGGCGGGCACTGGCGTGCCACGGCGGCGATGTCGTCGAAGAAGCCCATGTCCAGCATGCGGTCGGCCTCGTCCAGCACCAGGGTGTTCAGCGCGTCCAGGCTCAGGTGCTGGCGCTCCAGGTGGTCCAGCACGCGGCCGGGCGTGCCCACCACGATGTGGGCTCCATGCGCCAGGCTCTGCATCTGCCCGCGCAGCGGCACGCCGCCACACAGCGTCACGACCTTGATGTTCTCTTCGGCCCGCGCCAGGCGGCGGATCTCGGTGCTCACCTGGTCGGCCAGCTCGCGCGTGGGGCACAGCACCAGCGCCTGCACCGCAAAGCGGCGGGGGTTGAGGTTGGCCAGCAGGGCCAGTGCAAAAGCAGCGGTCTTGCCACTGCCGGTGCTGGCCTGGGCGATCAGGTCCTGGCCCAGCAGCGCGGGCGGCAGGCTGGCCGCCTGGATGGGCGTCATGGTGGTGTAGCCCAGCTGCACCAGATTGGCCAGCATGCTGGGGCTCAGCGCCAGTGCGCCGAAGTCGGCGGCGGCCGGAGAAGTTGCGGAGTTCATGGTGGCGATTATCCCGGGCGGCTGCAGGACCTGGGCACGCCGCCCTGCTCCCCAGCCGGCGCACCGGACACCCGGGCAACTCCCTTACCTCTTCGCGCAGCGGATCGGCTATAACGGTATGCACCTGCTGGCGCGCCGTGCGGTGCACCAAGTGCGTCGGCACGGTCCAAAGCACCGGGTGGGACATGCCAGATTCAACCAACGCAGCGGCCGACAATGCCGGGCCCAGCGGCGGGGCCAGCGACTCCCTGCTGCGCCTGATCGCCGATTCGGTCCCGGCCCTGATGGCCTACTTCGACCTGCCCGGCCTGCGCTGCCAGTTTGCCAACCAGGGGTATGCCGCCTACAACGGCCACAGCACCCAATCCATTCTCGGCCTGACGGTGCAGCAAGCCATTGGCGACAAGGCCTGGGCCAGCATCCAGCCCCATGTGGAGCGCAGCACGCGCGGCGAACATGTGAAATACACCCGTGAGCAGTCGCTGCCCAACGGCGAACTGCGCATGATCGAGGTGAACCTGATCCCGCACTTTGATGGCCCGCCGGAAGGCCGCCAGCTCGGCTCCTTCGTGCTCATCACCGACATCACGGAGCGCTGGCGCGCCGAACGCACCGTGCGGCAAAGCGAAGAGCGCATGCGCAAGTTCACCGAGGCCACCGAAGAGGCCATCGTGTTTCATCGCGACGGCCTCATCACCGATGGCAACGAGGCGCTGACCCGGCTCACGGGCTATGCACTGCAGGAAGTGCTCGGGCAGTCCATCTTCAGCTACATCAGCCCCGAATGGCGCGCCACGGCGCTCGAATACACACGCAACGCCCGCGAGGACCCGTATGAGGTCACCATCCGGCACAAGGACGGCCACGCCATCCCCGTGGAGGTCGTGGGCAAGACCATGCCCCTGCACCATGCCGACTACCGCATCGTGGTGGTGCGCGACATCACCGCGCGCAAGCAGGCGCAGGAGCGGGAAGCCTTCATCGCACTGCACGACAGCCTGACGCTGCTGCCCAACCGCCACTTTCTGATGGAACAGCTGGCGCAGGTGCTGTCGCTCGCGCGCAGGCGCCATGGCCGCACGGCCGTGTTGTTCGTCAACCTGGACCACTTCAAGACCGTGAACGACTCGCTGGGCCACCACGCGGGTGACCAGTTGCTGCGCAGCGTGGCCGAGCGCCTGCGCGGCGGCGTGCGCGATGCCGACGTGGTGGCGCGCCTGGGCGGCGACGAGTTCGTGG
>NZ_JBMIRS010000170.1:0-20626 GCF_049198005.1 Paracidovorax sp. MALMAid1276
AGCTGCTCGTGCGATACGAAAAGCTGGAGCACACCTTTCTCGCTCTCAACCACCTGGCCGCTGCCATCATCGCCTTGCGGAAGATCAGTCTGCCCGTTAATATTATTTACGGATAAATCCTTAGCTCTGCGCCGCCGAAAATCTCTGGCGCGACCAGCCAAGACCAGCAGGTTCCTGCCCCATGAGCACTGGGCGCAAGTACGCGCAACGATTGAGTCCCTTCCCACGGGCACGCCTCGCCTCGCTCTCCAAGCGGCTCGATACCGATGGCTCTTCTCACTCCTCTACATCGGTGGCCTGCGGATTTCGGAGGTCTGCAACAACTCGATGGGCGATTTTTACTGGCGCCGGGGAACTGACGGACGGGAACGCTGGTGGCTGGAGATTTGTGGCAAGGGGGAAAAAACCAGAGTGATCCCCGCGACAGACGAGTTGGTCTCAGAGCTGATGCGCTACCGAAAGTCGAATGACCTGGGACCTCTACCTCGTGAGGGCGATTCCGCCCCACTGCTCCTGCCGTTGATTGGTGGGTCTAAACCTATGGGACGCAGTGCGGTGCATGAGTTAGTCAAGACTATCTTCCGTGAAACCGCAGCCCGCCTGCGCGCGCTAGGTCCTGACCATGAGGCCGCTGCCGCTCATGTGGAGAAGGCCTCCGCCCACTGGATGAGGCATACGGCGGGCACCCATCAGAGCGACAACATGGATATCAAGGCTGTGCGCGACAACTTGGGGCACACAAATATTTCTACCACAAGCATTTATGTGCACTCGGAAGATGATTCACGCCACGACCAGACCACAAAAGCCCACAAGTTAGGGTGGTCTGATTGCGTAGTTCCAGGTGACTTGAGCAGTAGGTCCAGTGAATTGGTCAAGGCAGTCTCCTGAAAAGAACAAGCAGGTTTCAAGCTGTCTATCAACGCTTGAACGCCAGCACAAGGACACCTGTGGCAACCAATGCAATTCCCGACCATTCCCGCAGCGACGGGCGCTCCCCCAGAAACATGACAGCAAAAAGCGCGACAAGAACCAAGCTGAATTTGTCCACTGGTGCGACCTTGGATGCATCGCCGATCTTGAGGGCCCGGAAGTAGCACACCCAGGATGCACCAGTGGCCAAACCCGACAATCCAAGGAAGAGCCAGGTCTTCGGGGACAGGTTCATGGGGTTAGCCCACTTGCCCGTCAGCATCACGAATGCCGACAGCACGACGATGATGATGGCTGTGCGGATGAGCGTGGCCAGGTCCGAGTCCACCCCTTGAATACCTATCTTGGCAAAGATCGCGGTGAGCGCAGCGAATACGGCAGACAACGCTGCCCAATAAAACCAGCCTGTGGAACTTGTCATGCGAGTCTCCTATTGCGTTCCGGTCATGCCGAACTCAATCGGCGTCTTGACATAAAACACGTTGATTTTTTCTTCGCGCAGGCGCTGGAAGTAGCGCTCGGCGTCTGCCGTACTCACGGCCATCGTGACTTCGACGGGCTGGTCCGCCAGATCGAAGAAGTGGGCCGAATGCACGCGGCCGTCGTGGCCCACGCCCTCGCTGGCGGCAATTAGCGTGGCCCCGTTGATGCCCATGTCGCGCGCGGTCTCCACAAGCCATTCGGCCAGCGGCTTCCAACCGTGCCTGCGGTCCTGCTGGGTAAAGAATGTCAGTTGATAGCCTTGCATGCAGTGCTCCTAGGCAAGTGGTTGGAAAGTGGCAATGGTGGCCAGGCCCAGCAAGGTCATGGCCAGCGAGCCCAGCACGTGGGCAGATACGGCAGCACCAGCCCACAACCAACGGCTTTGCTGAATCAGTGCGGTGACTTCTGCGGAGAACGTCGAGAATGTGGTCAGCCCGCCGAGGAACCCGGTGATGATCATCAGCCGCCACTCCGCCGACAGGCCCGTGTGCTGCCCAAAAAATGCAAGCGCGATGCCCATGAGGTACCCACCCAGCAGGTTCGCCAGCCAGGTGCCCGGTGGAATGAGCGGGAAAAGCGCATTGAACGCTATCCCCAAGCCCCAGCGCAACACCGCCCCCAGCGAAGCGCCCATCGAAATCGCCAACAGCGAGCGGATCATGGCTTTGCCACCGGGTTGTTAGAGAGCCAACACGCACTGGAACAGCACGGCATGTACATGGCGCAATTCCTGCGCGTGCTCTTTCGCAAAGTGCCGCAGTCGGTCTTCGGCATCGATCAGCTCCATGCACAGGGGGTGGTGCGCCGGTGTGGATTCGATGTGGTGGTGGGTGAGCTTTTTGCCAGGCAGATAGCCCGAGTGCACGTTGTGCACGATCGCTTGGTGAATGCCTGCCTGGCGCGCCGCTTTCAGAAGGTGGTGACTGAGCGCGGGGGCGGACAGGTGGTGCCAAAAGCGCGTGGGCTTGGCGCGGGCTGACTGGGGGAAATACAAGCGCAGTGCGGTCATGTTCTGCATGGAAGGGCCTCAGAGTTCTCGGGATTCGGTGTTGGCGCGTTCACGCTCAGCCTTGCGATAAGCGGGCAGTTCACCCAGCTTGATGCCCTCAGGGGCGTGGCGGTGCTTGGCGTGTCCCACCCTTTGTGAGCGGTAGATGCCCGTATGGCCTGAAAAGGGGTCTCCTCGTTTTCAGTGCAATAAGTGACGGTACGCAAAGCTAGCACTGGCGCGGGGGTGGTCTGGGTAGACCGTTGATTTCATTGACTTTCCTGTTCGCTTTGTAAACGGGTATGGTGGCCTCCCACTTTTGAGGTTCACGATGCAGGGTTGGCACACAACGTTTTTGGGGATGCGTGGGCTCCCCCGCGATATCAGCGACTTCGAGATGAAGGCATTTTTCACCTTCGATGGTGCCGAGCGCGACGCAATCAATGCACGCCGAGGTGATTCCCACAAGCTTGGTCTGGCGCTCCATATTGGTTTCCTGCGCATGAGTGGGCGTTTGCTCGGTGCCTTTCGGGTAATTCCAGTAGCCTTGTGGCGCCACCTTGGCAACGAGCTTGGCATTGCAGCACCAGAAGTCGCCTCGCTGAGAGCCATGTATGAACGCGGGCGCACGCTATTCGATCACCAACAAGTAGCCTGCACGGTCCTTGGATTCCAGTGGATGAGCGAGCACCAGCGCCGCTCACTGGTACGTGAACTGCGCGACGAAGTGGCGCGCTGCGCCGACCGCGATCAGCTACTCGTGCGGGCGCGTCAATGGCTGTACAAGAACAAGCTGGTGATCGTGCACGAGCGGGCAATTCGGACACTGATTGCGGCGGCACTTGCCCAGCTTGAAGTTGAAACAGGCACCGCCATCGCCGCCAGCGTTGATCCAGCAACACTTGATCGCTGGCGAGCCTCAGTTTCAGAGCTGCGCCCAGATGGACAAACCCAGCAGAGTTGGCTATGGGCTGCACCGGCGAAACACTCAACCCGCCAAATCAGCGAGGTACTGGAGCGCATCGACCTGCTTTACACGCTGGACGTTCATAAGCACCTGGCAGACATCCCCGATCTCATCTTGCGCCGCTACGCGCGCCGACTTGTCTCCAGGCCGCCCTCAGCCGGAGCCAAGATCAAAGAGCCAGCGCGCACCGTGGAGGTCGCATGCTTTCTTCGGTATTGCCTGTTCACCACCACAGACCAGTTGATCCTTATGGTGCAGCGCCGGATCGCCGATCTGTGGCGTCAGGCTGCCGCCGATGTCCCCGCTACCGTCAATTGGGCCGCAATGTACAAAACGCTGCTCGGCGAACTTGTTGCCTTGAGCGCGCAAGGTGCGGTGCCAGATGCTGAGTTGCGTGCCCGTCTTGAAGCCTTGATCACCGAAACCCAGAAACGCAAACCACCGAGCAGGGCCTCCCTGGTCCGCGAGGGATTGATTGATGGAATTCGCCCCGTGCGGTCGTTGCTCGTCGCCATTGCAAAGCTGCCCTGGCAGGCCACCGGCGAGCATCCTGCCATCGAGTACCTTGCCAAGCTGCAAGCTTTATATCTCAAAGGATCCAGAAAGCTGCCAGTTGAAGTGGTGGCACCAAGTCTGGGAATGATCTGGCAGGTTTCGATCTCCAGCCCAGACCGGGAACGGGCGTTTCAGGCGTTGGAGGTGGCCACCCTGTTTGCCCTGCGCCGCGCGGTGCGCAATGGCTCGGTCTGGATTGAGCACAGCCTGAGCTTTCGGGGTCGTGCGCGCTTGTTCTTCACGGACGAGCGTTGGCAGGCAGAGTCCAAGAAACACTATGCCCGTCTATCGTTACCCAGCAAGGCTGCCACTTTCTTGAAGCCTTTGCTGGCCAGAGTAACTGCCGGTGTCGATGCGGTGGCCGCTGCAGCCCGCAGTGGCGTACTGCGCGTGGATGATGAACTCCATTTGTCGCCATTGCCCGCAGAGGACGAAGACCCAGAAGTGACCAAGCTGCGCGCGGCTTTGGATCACCGCATCGGTGAGGTTCAATTGCCGGAAGTGATTCTGGCCGTTGACGCCCAGGTGCGCTTTAGCTGGATCATGCTCGGACGTGAGCCGCGCTCTACCGACGAGCTGCTGATGGTCTATGCCGGCATCATGGCCCACGGCACCAGTCTGACTGCGGTCGAATGCGCGCGCATGATTCCGCAATTGTCTGCCACCAGCATTCGCCAGGCCATGCGCTGGGCGCGGGACGAACGGCGTCTGAGCCAGGCCTGCCAGGCTGTGCTGGAATTCATGCAGCGACACCCGATTGCCGCCACCTGGGGGCGGTCCGATTTGGCATCTTCTGACATGATGACCATGGAGACCACCAAACGGGTGTGGCAAGCCCGGCTTGATCCTCGGCGCAACACACCTTCCATTGGAATCTACTCCCATGTAAAAGACCGGTGGGGCATCTTCCATGCGCAGCCCTTTGTGCTCAATGAGCGCCAGGCGGGCGTGGCCATTGAAGGTGTCATCCGCCAAGAAAAGCTGGAGACCAGCCAGCTTGCTGTGGATACCCATGGCTACACCGACTTTGCCATGTCACATGCCCGTTTGCTTGGTTTTGATCTTTGCCCGCGGTTGAAGGAACTCAAACAGCGCCACCTCTTTGTGCCACGCGGCACCAAAGTGCCCGCAGAAATCGCTGCGGTGTGCGAAGCCAATGTCGACGTCGCTTTGATCGAAAAGCATTGGGATAGTCTGGTGCACCTGGCAGCCTCGGTCATGAGCGGACATGCCAGTGCGGTGGCAGCTCTTGCGCGGTTCGGTTCTGCCGCCCAGGGCGATCCAATCTATGAGGCTGGCGTGCAATTGGGGCGGTTGCTGCGTACGGCGTTTTTGGCTGACTACTTTGTCAAGGACGCTTTCAGGAACGAGTTGCGCCGGGTGCTCAATCGGGGCGAGGCTGTTAACGCCCTCAAGCGCGCCATTTATACCGGCCGGATCAGCCCGGCGCAGGCCAAACGTGTCGATGAAATGCAGGCTGTGGCCGATGCGTTGAGCCTGATGGCCAACATCGTGATGGCGTGGAATACCTCACAGATGCAGGCGGTCCTGGATCGCTGGTCGAACCGCCGCCAGGTCATTCCACCGGAACTGATCGGGAAGATTGCGCCCACCAGGCTGGAGAGCATCAACTTGCGGGGTGTGTTTCGCTTCCCGGTTGACCGCTATGCTGACCAAATCCTGCCTTCGCGGCCAAATGCATCGATAACTGGCACCAATGGATGAAACCGACCACGGTTTGACGCCACGAATCGCAGATTTGAAAGTGAACAGGAAAGTCAATGAAATCAACGATCTACCAACACCACCTCCGCGCCAGTGCTAGCTTTTCGTACCGTCACTTATTGCACTGAAAACGAGGAGACCCCAACCGCGCTCGACTGCACTCGACGCTGGCCTACGTCAGCCCGATGCAGTTCGAGCAGGACTGGCTTGCCAACCAATCGAGGCAAGCCAATTCATGAGCTCGGCTATGAGGGTACGGATTCCAAGGGCAAGGTCAATTCATCTCAACACATTCGCGCTCATATCGGACCGATATCGAGAATCTGCCCAATCCGACGAGCTTCCTCATGCAGACGCGCGACGGATTCTTGGAGTCCTAATTCGTCAAAGAACTCCTCCGATGCGGCAGAAACACCTAGCGCGAGCGTACGCCCCAGCGCACTGGGCACTCTAACTGCCAGCGAGGTTTGGACTCCATTCGGGTATTTAAAAATCGCGAAAGTCTCCTGCGCAGGCAAGGTCAGCGCCTGGGCCAGTGCGCTTTCTGCGGGCAGTAAGCTCCCAACGCGCAAATTCGCCACATGCAGCCGCCTGCGCTCCGCAGGCGCGAGGGCTCGTGCAATGATCAGAACACCGCTATCGCAGGATTCGCCGATATTTGAGGTGCCAGAGCATGCATCGGCCAGGGATTGCACGGTTGTTTGTACCGTTTCCGAAATTCCTGAACTCTCCAAAGCTGCAAAACCAATCTCCAGCACCTTGCTTGTCAATCGCCATTGGTTCTCATGTCTAGCCACATAGCCCTCTTCCTCCAGGGTGAGGAGGAATCGGAGGACCGTTGCATGGGGAAGAGCTGTTTCCTTACATAGCTCCGAGAGCGATGGACGCACGTGACCCCGGAAGGCCCTTAGCAAGGCAAGGCACCGTTGGATAGACCGATTAGTTTTCATCAACATG
Organism: Paracidovorax sp. MALMAid1276; assembly: GCF_049198005.1. Lineage (NCBI taxonomy): Bacteria > Pseudomonadati > Pseudomonadota > Betaproteobacteria > Burkholderiales > Comamonadaceae > Paracidovorax > Paracidovorax sp. MALMAid1276. The sequence goes on from NZ_JBMIRS010000170.1 coordinate 6,609, forward strand.
AGAGAAAAATGCTGTCGTGGGTAGCAGAGATTCTAGGAATCGCACACAACGCCAGCGCCCCGAGCTCGGGGAAGGCAAGCGTTGGCATCCGTGGAGGTTAGGCGCACGCCCTCCTTGCGGGGGCTGCACGGCCCCTCAACTTACCTGATTCAGCATCGCGGATTGAGGTCTTGCGACAGCAATTCCCCGCCCGGTCTATCACACATTGCTCGCTCGTCGATCCCGAGCCGTCGTTTCACCGGCAGGCAGCGGACATTTGGCCCAGATGGTAGGCGGTGTCGCCAAAGGTCATCTCGAGCTGTGTCAGGCGCTTGAAATAGTGGCTCACCACGCACTCATCCGTCATGCCGATGCCGCCATGCAATTGAATCCCCTGCTGGCCAACGAAGCGCATGGCGCAGCCCAGTTGGTACTTGGCGCGCGAAGCTGCCAAATGCCGCTCGGCGGGTGCATCGTTGAGCTTCAAGGTGGCCAGATAGCTCATGGATCGCGCCAGTTCGAGCTGCGTCTTCATATCGGCCACCCGGTGCCGCAGCGCCTGAAAGCTGGCCAATGGCACGCCGAACTGCTTGCGCACGTTGAGGTATTCCAGGACTTCGGCGAGCATCGCCTCCATCACGCCGACGCCTTCCGCGCACGTGCACGCTATCCCCAGATCCACGGTGGCCTGCAGCGTCGCATCCCCCTCCTGGGTAATGAGGTGCGCCTTGGCGCCATTCAGCGAAAGATGGGCGACGCGGGCGCCATCCAGCGTCCTGTAGCTGCCCAAGGCAACACCGGGGTCGTTCCGATCGACCCAGAAAAGCGCCAGGCCTTGCGCCGTGGTGGCGGGGACGATGAAGGCATCCGCTTCGTCCCCCGCTGCCACCAGGGACTTCTGCCCCTGCAAAGACCAATGCGATCCTGCCTCGCCAGGCGTGGCGGTGGTCGTGCAGGCGGAAAGCTCGTATCTCGCGCCAGGTTCCTGGTAGGCCAGAGCGACGAGGCTGGCGCCTGATGCGACGCTTTCCCGCCAGGCAGGCGCCTCCTGCGCCCTGGATCGGGCCAGTATCCAACTGGCCAGGAATGCCTGCATCAAGGGCTCCAGCACGATGCCGCGCCCCAGTTCCTCCATCACGACCATCATCTCGACCGGCCCCAACCCTAGCCCTCCGTCTTCTTCTCCCAAAAGAAGCGCGGGAAGTCCGAGCGCCGTCAGTTCGGCATAGGCCTCTTTGGAGAAGCCGCTCGATTTTTCGATCTGCCGCCGCCGCTCGAACGTATAGCTGCGCCGCACCCAGGTGCCGACGGCCTCGCGCAATTGATCCTGTTCGGATGAGAAATCAAAGTCCATGACTGTTCCTAACCCAGCAAGGCCTGGGCGATGATGTTGCGTTGAATTTCGTTGGATCCGCCGTAGATGGTCGTCTTGCGCAGGTTGAAGTACGTTCTGGCCAGCGGCGCATGGGTGCGGTCGCCATCGGGATAGCTCCCAGCCCAATCGATATCCAGCGCTTCCTCGATGAAGGGCAGAGAAGAAGGGCCTGCTGCCAGCATCATGAGTTCGCTGTACCTTTGCTGGATTTCACTGCCCCGGATCTTGAGCAGGCCGGCGATGTCCAGCGCCTTCTTGCCGGATCTTTCCGCGGAGAGGACGCGTAGCACCAGGATTTCCAGCGCCTGTATGTCCACCTCCAGTTTCGCGATTTCATCGCGGAACCGGATATCGGCCAGAAGATTCTGCTGTCTTGCGATGCGCTTGAGCCGCCCCAGTTCGCGCTTTGCCCTGGCCACCTCGGCAATGTTCGAACGCTCATGCGCAAGCAGATGCTTGGCATAGGTCCAGCCGCTGTTTTCCTCGCCGACCAGGTTTTCCACCGGGACTTCGACATTGTCGAACCAGACCTCATTGACCTCGTAGTCGCCATCCAGCAATTGGATGGGGCGCACGGTCACCCCAGGCGATTTCATGTCGATGAGCAGGAAGCTGATGCCACTTTGCGGCTTGCCATCGAATTTCGTGCGAACCAGACAGAAAATCCAGTCGCCGTACTGGGCCAGAGTGGTCCAGATTTTTTGTCCATTGACGACGTAAACGTCGCCCTTGCGCTCGGCCTTGGTTTTCAGCGACGCGAGATCCGAACCGGAGCCCGGCTCGCTGTATCCCTGGCTCCACCACACCTCGCCCGAGGCAATTCCCGGCAGAAACCGGTCCTGCTGCGCTCGGTTGCCGAAAGTCATGATCACGGGAGCCACCATGACCGGGCCGTAGGGAATCAGGCGGGGCGCGCCTGCCAGGGCGCATTCCTCTTCGAACAGGTGGCGCTCGATGATGCTCCAGCCCGGGCCGCCAAACTCCTCGGGCCAGCGGTAGGTCAGCCAACCCTTCTTGCCAAGGATCTTGTGCCAGCCTTGCATTTCCTCCCGGGAAAGGCGCCATCCGTTGTGCACCTTCTCGGCCGTCGAGGCCGGCAGGTTTTCCCGGATCCACAGCCGGACTTCCTCGCGGAATTTTTCCTCTTGTGCGGTGTATTCGAGATCCATTGCTTAAATTCCAATCATGGTGGTTGTTTTCACGAATCGGCCAGGGTGAATCCCGGGTTTCAACGCCGCCCCGATTTGTTGAGGAATGACTTGAAGATGGCCTGCGTGGCTTCGCTGTTGATCAATGCGGCGAAATTGCGCACCTCGTCATCCAGCGCGGCCTGAACCGCGGCTTTGTCGTCCCGCGCCAGCATTCTCTTGGTGGCGCGCAGCGATGTGCCCGGAAGCCGGCTCAGGTTATTCGCCGTCGCGCGCGCCATGTCGAGGGCCTGCCCCTGGGGCGCGGCGGCAGTCAGAAGACCGGCGGCGAAAGCCTCGTCGCAGTCGAAGAAGCGGGCGCTCATAAGCCAGTCGCGGGCCTTTCTCGGCCCTACCACACGTTCCAGCAGATGGCTCGATGCGCCTTCGGGGCACAGTCCGAGTTCCACGAACGGCATCCGGAACCTAGCGCCCTGGCCGGCATAGACAAAGTCGCAATGCAGGAGCATGGTCGTTCCAATGCCCACGGCAAAGCCCTCAACGGCGGCGATGACGGGAATCTCGATGCTGGCCAGCTTGCGCAGGAATACCACGGCGGGGGAATCCCCTTCCCCGCGCTTCTCCTGAAAATCCCCTATGTCTGCGCCGACGGTGAAATTGCCGCCTTCGCCATGGATGATGACCGCATTGCATTCCGCGTTTTTCTGTATCTCGTCCAATGCGTCCGCCAGCTGGAAATACATGGCGCGGCTGAGGGCATTGCGTTTCTCCGGGCGGGAAATCCGCAACTCCAGCACCCCGTTTGCAAATTCGCTCTGAATCATTGAATTCTCCGGTTGATCCGTACGCGGACGGCTATCCGATGGAAATGCGGGCGGACTTGATGAGCTTGCTCCATTTATCCGTTTCCGCCGCGATGAAGCGCGTGAATGCCTCGGGCCCGGCGCCAGAGACGATGCCGCCCATCTCCTCCAGCTTTGCCGATATTTCCGGCATGGCGAGGATGGCGCTCAGTTCGCTGTGGAATCTTTCGATGATGGGCTTGGGCGTGCCGGAGCGCAGCATGGCGCCGAACCATCCCGTGATCGCATAGTCGGGCAGCCCCGCCTCCACCATGGTCGGAACCTCGGGAAGCATGGGCGAACGCGTGGAACTGGTGACGGCCAGCGCGCGCAACTTGCCCGTCTTGATGAGTTGGAGAGCGGAAGGCAGGTTGTCGAACATCATGGGCACGTGGCCGGCCATGGTGTCGCTGAGACCCGGCGCGCTGCCTTTGTATGCGACGTGGGACAAGCGCATCTTGGCCTTCGCCGCGAACAGTTCCCCGGCCAGATGCAGCGACGTGCCGGCACCCGGCGTCGCATAGCTCAGGGCCCCGTCCTGGCGGGAACTATAGGCAATCAGTTCCTGCACCGATTTGACCGGCAGCGCCGGGTTGATCACCAGCACATTGGGCACCTCCAGGAGCAGGGTCACCGGCGCCAGATCCTTGATCGGATCGTAGGGAAGATTGCCATACAGCGAGGGGTTGACCGAGATGGGGCCAATGTTCCCCATGAGCAGGGTGTAGCCATTGGCCGGCTGTTTCGCCACGTAGTCCGTGCCGATGTTGCCACCCGCACCGGGCTTGTTCTCGACCACGATCGGCTGCCCGAGGCGCTCGCCGAGCTTCACGGCGATGACCCGGGCCAGCATGTCGGTGGTGCCGCCCGGCGGATAGGGCACCACCCACTTGATCGGAGCGTTTGGCCAGGATTGGGTGCGCCCGGCGAGAGGATGAAACGCCGCCAGGCAAAGAGCCGAGCGGAGCATGAGGCGTCGCGAAGCAAGATGCGTCATATGTCTCCAGAGGGATGATTGATGTTCACTAAATGAACATATACTTCATTCAGTGAAAATAATCATATCCGTCGGTCTTGATCTGTCAAGCACGGTTGGCGCAGCGCTGCCCCTGCGCCCGCTAGTGCGGCGAGGTGCCGGGCGGCCGGAAGGCCGAGGTGTTCGTGGGGTTTCTTGAAGGAAATGGCCGCGCATGGGCTTGCGCATGAGCGATGCCCATGCCATCGACGGCTGCCTGCGGGCAGCGGGATCCAGCGGCGGCGAATCCCTGATGGATGCTTCAATAAAGATAGCTTCTGGCGCTTGTATTCATTGGGTATTCAGACAAAAACCATCTGAAACCCTTTGATGAAGCGCGCGAGAAGCTATATTTTTCAGAGCGCCTTCAGCCGTGCGGCGACTTCCTGCATGTGATCCAGATAGCGCGATTGCATCTCGTGCGGCGCCGTGTAGCGCGGGCTGACGGTCACACTCAGCGCAAGCTGCGCCGCGAAGCCCTTGATCCTGACGGGCACCGCGATTCCCACCAGATCCAGCTCCACCTCCTGGTTGACGACGGCGAAACCGTCTTCGCGCACCTTGGCGAGAATGCCGCGTAGCGTGTCCTCGTCCGTCACGGTGTGCTGCGTGATCCGGGGGCGGGGCGCCTGCGCGAAGTATTCGTCCAATTCAGTCGCGCCCAAGTGGGCGAGCAGCACCCTGCCCAGCGACGTGCAGTGCGCCGGCAAACGGCTACCCATGCCCAACGAGCGCTGCATCAGCCGGCGGCTTTGCGAGCGCACCAGGTAGACCACGTCGCTCCAGTTGAGCATGGCCAGCGCGCAGTTGGTGTGCACCGCATCGCCGAGCTCGTCCAACAGGGGCTGGGCGCGCTGCACCAGGTCGATGGACGAGAAGTAAGCGTGGCCCAGGTTCAGTACGTTCGCGTCCAGCCGGAACTTGCCGCCTTCGCGCCGCACGAGATCCAGGCATTCCAGCGTGTGAATGCAGCGGCGAACGACCGCGCGGTCCAGCCCGGTGCGCCGCGCGATCTCCGCGCCGGACGACGGGCTCTTTCTTTCCGAGAACGCGAGCAGCACCTGCAATCCCCGGGCAAGCGAGAGCATGAAGTCGGGATCACCCCGATGCTGTTGCGCTACGTGCTCCATGTTGTTGAGGGCTGCGGAGTCTGCCATCGCTGGATCGTGTTCACTGAGTGCGTGCGATGTTCGCACAAATTCGTCCAAAGCCCTGCGCCACGCCTTCCCTTGCTGTCCAAGAATGACTTCATTCCATACCGTAAAAAGGAGACATGTATGCGGATCCATGCTGACAGTACTTTCCTCCAGCGTCGGGGGCTAGGGAAGATGGCCCTGGCGTCGTTCGCTATGGGCATGCTGGGCACTTCGCCCGGCGTGCAGGCGCAGGGCGAGGCCATCTGGCCCGACAGGGCCATCACGCTGGTGCTGGGCTATCCACCGGGTGGCATCAACGACGTGATCGCCCGCAAGCTCGCCGCAGAGATGCAGGCGGATCTGAAGGTGCCGGTGATCGTGGACAACCGCGCGGGCGCGAATGGCTCCATCGCCGCGAACTACGTAGCCAAGGCCCGGCCCGATGGCTACACGGTCATGTTCGGGGCGATCGGGCAGGTCAGCGTCAACCGGTTCCTACTTCAGAAGATGCCCTATGCGCCAGAGGATCTCATCGCCGTGGGCAAAGTGGCCGATGGCGCCAACGTGCTGGTAGTGAACGCGGACAAAGCTCGGAGCTACTCCAACGTCTCTAGGCTCATCGAAGAAGCCAAACGCAAGCCGGGACAGTTGAACTACGGATCGTTCGGCACGGGCTCATCGTCGCACCTATCCGCGGCGCTGTTCGCACAACAGGCGGGCATCCAAGTCACCCATGTGCCCTACAAGGGCAGCGCTCCGGCAATGACGGACCTGTTAGGCGGCAATCTGGATTTCATGTTCGACAGCATCAACACGGCACTGCCGCATATCAAGACTGGCAGGATCGTGCCCCTGGCCGTGACCAAGGCACAGCGCGCCCCTGCACTGCCGAACGTGCCCACGTTCGTGGAAAGCGGACTGCCCAATTTCGAGGTGGCATCCTGGTTCGGACTACATCTGCCCAAAGGCACGCCCAGCTCCATCGTCCACCAACTGAATGCTACCCTGCGCAAGGTGCAGGCGAAACCCGATTTCGTCGAGTATTTCAAAGCGCAGAACATCGACATCACCCCCAGCACACCCCAGGAATACGCCGACTTCATTGCGCGCGAAGACCGGCGCTGGGGTTCCCTGATCAAGGAACTCGGTATCCAGATCGACTGAGCCCCACGCGCGTGGGAATCTTTTTTTGCCTTTTCAGAAAGTCTGCCTCATGCTTGATTACGTAGACCGCATCCTGGTTGCCGTGCGTTCGCTGGACGCCGCGGAAAGCAACTACGCCAACATCCTCGCCGCACGCAGGGTCGAAGATTTCGACAGCCCGTGGCTGAACGCCCGCGTGCGCCGCATGCAGCTGGGCGCCACGCAGGTCGAGCTGTGCGAGCCGCGCGGCGAGGGCGTCGTGCAAAAGCACCTGGAGCAATGGGGCGAGGGGCTGATGTACGGCGGCGTCTCCACGCCGGATCTGGAGGCCTTCACCCGGTATCTGGCGGTCCATCAGGTGCGGTTTACGGCGGCCGATGGTCGCCTGTACCTCGAACCATCGGATCTGCACAACATGCCGCTGGTGGTCAGCACCACCGCGCGGAATGCGCGCGGCGAGGGGCCGATCGAGTTTCTCTACGAGCTGACGATGGTGCTCGACTCGCCCTGGCAGGACGTGGCCGCGCGCTACGCGGACGGCCTGGGCTTGCAGCCCGAGCGCAACGTGGGCATCACCTTCGAGCGCTTCGGCTACGTGGGCACGCTGATGATGTTCGACCCGGATCGCCTGGATCGCATCGAGCTTTCCGAGGCGCACGACCCGGCGTTCGCCATGGGCCGCTTCTCGGCCAAGCGCGGCGATGCGCTGTATATGTGCTACGTGCAGACTGACGATTTGGCCGACGTCATCGCGCGGCTCGACAAGCACGGGCAGCGCTACACGCGCCGCACTCAGACGCCCGTGGAGCGCGACGGCCTGTGGATCCACCCCAGCGCGCTCAATGGCGTGCTGCTCGGGGTGTCGCGCCATTCGTTGGCGTGGCAATGGTCGGGCCGCCCCGATCGCGTGCAAGCACTGGAGGAACAATGAAATGACCCATCTCTACGACCGCCAATACATCGCCGGCGCCTGGTGCGCCACGCAGGGCAAGGAATTCGTCGAGGTGTTCGACCCCAACACGGGCGCGCTGGCCGCCAGGGTCGGCGTGGGGCACGAGGACGATGCGCGGCGCGCGGCGCAGGCCGCCCGCGCGGCCTTCGCGGGTTGGAGCACGGCGCCCTTGGCCGAGCGTGTGCGCGTCGTCCAGCAATGGGCCCAGGCGCTGGCAGCCCGCAAGGACGCGCTGGTGCGTGCGATCGCGGCCGAAGTGGGCACGCCACTGAAGATTTCGCAGATCGTCCAGGTGGAGTCTCCGCTGCGCAACATCGGCAATTTCGTGGACGTCGTGCAGTCGCTGGCGTGGGAGACGACGGTGGGCAACTCGCGCATCGTGCGCGAGCCGTTCGGCGTGGTCGCCTGCATCACGCCCTGGAACTTTCCGCTGCACCAGATCGTGCTCAAGCTCGCGCCCGCCCTGCTCACGGGCAACACCGTGGTGCTCAAGCCGAGCGAGCTGACGCCGCAGACCACGCAGCTGATCTGCGAAGCGCTGCACGAGGCGGGCTTTCCCGACGGCGTCGTGAACGTGGTGAACGGCACGGGCCCCACCGTGGGCGCGCCGCTGGCGGCCAGCGAAGCCGTGGACATGGTGAGCTTCACCGGCTCGACGCAGGCCGGCAAGGCCGTGGCCGCGCTGGCGGCGCAGACCGTCAAGAAAGTGGCCACCGAGCTGGGCGGCAAGTCGCCCAGCGTGGTGCTGCCCGGCGCTGACCTGGCGCGCGCCGTGAAGGCGACGGTGGGTGCTTGCATGCTCAACAATGGCCAGACCTGCAGCGCGTTGACGCGCCTGCTGGTTCCGGCCGATCTGGCGCAGCAAGCCTGTGCGTTGGCGGCGCAGGAAATCGCCAAGCTGACAGTGGGCAGCAGCCTGTCCGAAGGCAGCCGTATCGGGCCGCTGATTTCGCAGCGCCAGCAAGCCAGCGTCCAGGCGCTGCTGCAGCAAGGCGAGCGGCAGGGCGCCCGGCCCGTTGCCGAGGCCAGCGCCGTGCCGGAACAAGGCTTTTTTGTCGCGCCCCAGGCATACGCGGTCGACGAAGACAACGCGCTGGCGCGCCAGGAGATCTTCGGGCCGGTGCTGAGCATCCTCACCTATTCGGACGTAGACGATGCCGTGCGCCTTGCCAACGCCACGGCCTATGGACTGGCCGCCGCAGTCTGGGGCGAGGAACAGCAGGCCATGGCCGTGGCACGCCGCATCCAGGCTGGGCAGGTAGACATCAACGGCGCGCGCTTCAATGCGCTGGCTCCTTTCGGCGGCTACAAGCAAAGCGGGGTCGGCCGCGAGGGCGGCCTCTTCGGTGTGGAGGAGTTCCTTCAAGTCAAGTCCATCCAGATCAACCTGCCCAATGGGAACTGAAAGGTAGGAGCCGAACCAATGAAACCGCAAGCCTTGGGAAACATCCGGGTACTGGACTTGACGCGCGTGCTGGCCGGGCCCTGGTGCACGCAGACGCTGGCCGACATGGGCGCCGATGTCATCAAGATAGAACACCCGGCGCGTGGCGACGACACCCGACATTGGGGGCCGCCGTACTTTCGCACGACAGACGGGCGCGAAACCCGCGACGCGACTTACTTCGCCTCCGCTAATCGCAACAAACGCTCGGTGGGCGTGGATATTGCCAGCCCCGAAGGCGCGGACCTTATCCGTGCTCTGGCCGTGCAGTGCGACGTGTTCGTCGAGAACTTCAAGGTCGGCGATCTGGCGCGCTACGGGCTCGACTACGAGAGCATCCGCGCCGTCAATCCCGCCATTGTGTACTGCTCTATCACCGGCTATGGCCAGACGGGTCCCTATGCCGACCGCCCCGGCTATGACTTCGTCTTCCAGGCCGAAGGTGGCCTGATGAGCATCACCGGCGAGCGTGACGATCTACCGGGCGGCGGGCCACAGAAGGTGGGCATCGCAATGGCCGATCTGACCACCGGGCTGTATGCAAGCATCGCCATCCTCGCGGCGCTGAACCACCGCAACGCGACGGGCGACGGGCAATATATCGATATGGCGTTGCTCGATTGCGTGACGGCGCTGGCCTCCAACCAGGGGGCATTCCACCTCGTCAACGGCCTGGACCCCCGCCGCTGGGGCAATGCACATCCGACGTTGGTTCCATATCAGGTTTTCGACACCTCTGACGGAAAGATCGTGATCGCCGTGGGCAACGATGAGCAATGGCGGCGCTTTTGCCAGGCCCTGGGCAGTCAGGAACTGGAGGCGGACCCCGCCTATGCCCGCATGTCCGGCCGTATCCAGAACCGCGAAGCCCTGCTGCCGCGTGTGCAGGCCATCATGGCAAAGCTTCCGTGCGAGCACTGGCTCAAGGAGTTTTCGGAACGCGGCGTGCCCAACGGCCGCATCAACAGCTACCGCGAAACATTTCAGCACCCCCAGGTCATTCATCGCCAGCTGGCGGTCGACATCGGCAGCGACAACGGCGAAGGCTATGTGCGCGGCATCGCTAACCCAATCAAGTTCAGCGCCACGCCCGTGCAATACAAGCGCGCGCCCAGTGCCCTGGGCCACCACACGCGGGAAGTGCTGGAGCAGGTGCTCGGGCTCGACGCCCTGGGTATCGAGGAGCTGCAATCCAGGGGTGTCATTAGTGCCGTAGCGCAGGCCCCGAAACAGGAAGCGGCATGATGCATTCCGAATGGAGGCAGGCCATACTCGCGGCGATGCAGTGGTTGGTCATTGGCATGGGCTATCCACTGCTGCTGCATGTCGAGGTTGCGTATGCGATGGCGCAGCGACGGCAAGCGGCGGCCACGCGCGCGGAGTACGCAGGATGACGCAGCTCGCCCATCGGATCGACGTGCGCTCCATCGGGCGGGTGCGCGTCATCACGCTGGACCGCGCGGCCAAGCGCAATGCGCTGGACGAAGCCGCAGTGCAGGCCCTGGAGAGGGCATGGCGAGATTTCGCGGCATCCCACGACTGCGTGGCGGTATTGCGCGCCAGGGGGCCGGTGTTCACGGCTGGGCTCGACATGAATGCCGTGCCGGCCCAGTTCTGGCGCGCCATTCCCGAGCTCGGTGTGCCGGTGGGCAAGCCGGTCATCGCCGTGGTGGACGGCCCCGTCATCGCGGCGGGGGTGTCGCTGCTCACCTTCTGCGATCTTTGCATCGCGACCGATCGCAGCACCTTTGTCTACCCCGAGGCGCGGATGGGCAACGCGGCGGGCTTGGTGGCGTCGATCATCCCGCGCATGCCGCACAAGATCGCCATGGAGCTAATGCTGCTTGGCCGTCCCGTATCGGCGCAGCGCGCCTATGAAGTGGGCTTCGTCAACCGCCTGTGCGCGCCCGGCGAGGAAATGACGGTGGCCATGGAGATGGCGCACGACATGGCGGACTCATCGCCTACGGTCATGCGCTTTCTCAAGCGCCTGGCGCAGGAGACGCTGGCGCGCAGCCCCGTGGAGGCCATGGCCTGCACGCAAATGCTGGCGCAGGACGTGGCTTGCAGTACGGATGCTGCGGAAGGCGCTGCGGCGCGGCGCGAGCGCAGGGCTGCACGTTTTCCGGGGTTTTCTCGAGGGTCGGCGCGTTAAGCACTTTTTCAATCACAGGAGCCGAAATGAAAATCCTCGTACCCGTTAAGCGCGTGGTGGACTACAACGTCAAAGTCCGCGTCAAGAGCGATGGCACCGGCGTGGACATTGCCAACGTCAAGATGAGCATGAACCCCTTCGACGAGATCGCTGTCGAAGAAGCGGTGCGGCTGAAGGAAAAGGGCATCGTGACCGAAGTCATCGCCGTCTCGTGCGGTGACGCCAAGTGCCAGGAAACCCTGCGCACCGCGATGGCCATCGGTGCTGATCGCGGCATCCTGGTCGAGACCACCGAAGAGCTGCAGCCCCTGGCTGTGGCCAAGCTGCTCAAGGCGCTGGTCGACAAGGAACAGCCCCAGTTGATCATCCTGGGCAAGCAAGCCATCGATGACGACGCCAACCAGACGGGCCAGATGCTGGCTGCCCTGGCCGACCTGCCCCAAGCCACCTTCGCCTCGAAGGTCGAGCTCGCGGCCGACAAGGTCACCGTCGCACGCGAAGTCGACGGCGGCATGGAAACCCTGACGCTCACGCTGCCCGCGGTCATCACGACCGACCTGCGCCTGAACGAGCCGCGCTACGTGACGCTGCCCAACATCATGAAGGCCAAGAAGAAGCAGCTGGACACCTTCAAGCCCGAAGACCTGGGCGTGGACGTCAAGCCCCGCCTGAAGACCCTCAAGGTCAGCGAGCCCCCGAAGCGTGGCGCCGGCATCAAGGTGCCTGACGTCGCCACCCTGGTGGACAAGCTCAAGAACGAAGCCAAAGTGATCTGAGGAAGAAACGAACATGACCGCACTCGTCATTGCCGAACACGACCACGCCAGCATCAAGCCGGCCACCCTCAACACCGTGACCGCCGCGCTGGCTTGCGGTGGCGACGTCCACATCCTCGTGGCCGGTGCCAACGCCGCAGAAGCTGCCAAGGCCGCTGCGCAGATCGCCGGCGTGTCCAAGGTGATCGCTGCTGACAGCGCATCGCTGGCTGAGAACCTCGCCGAGAACGTCGCTGCCCAAGTGCTCGCGATCGCAGCGAACTACAGCCACATCCTGTTCCCCTCGACCGCCAACGGCAAGAACGTCGCACCGCGCGTGGCCGCCAAGCTGGACGTGGCGCAGATCAGCGACATCACGAAGGTCGACAGCCCGGACACGTTCGAGCGCCCGATCTACGCCGGCAACGCCATTGCCACCGTGCAGAGCACCGACGCCATCAAGGTGATCACCGTGCGCACGACCGGCTTCGATGCAGCAGCCGCCACCGGTGGCAGCGCTACCGTTGAAACCGCTGAAGGCGTCGCAGACAGCGGCAAGAGCAGCTTCGTCGGCCGTGAAGTCACGAAGAGCGAACGCCCCGAACTCACCGCAGCCAAGATCATCGTCTCGGGCGGCCGTGCCCTGGGCAGCGCAGAGAAGTTCACCGAAGTGATGGCGCCGCTGGCCGACAAGCTCAACGCAGGCCTCGGCGCCAGCCGCGCAGCAGTGGACGCAGGCTACGCCCCGAACGACTGGCAAGTGGGCCAGACCGGCAAGATCGTTGCACCGCAGCTGTACATCGCCGCAGGCATCTCGGGCGCCATCCAGCACTTGGCCGGCATGAAGGACTCGAAGGTCATCGTCGCGCTCAACAAGGACGAAGAAGCCCCGATCTTCAGCGTGGCCGACTACGGCCTCGTGGGCGACCTGTTCACTGCTGTGCCGAGACTGGTCGAGATCTTGTGATAGGCCTGAGTTGTTGACGCCGACCGGAAAGTGAGCCAGTGGGGATACGGCTAAAAACTTGGACTGTTTATGCCATGAGCCCCAAGCTTCGTCGGTAGTCAAGAGGGCTGCGCGCGCCCAAGGACATCTTGATCCGCTTCTCGTTGTACCAGTGGCTGTAGGAGTCCAAGGCCTGGGTGAACTGGTTAACGGTCGTTGATTGCCAGTTGCCAGGATAGAACCATTCGGTCTTCAATCGACCGAAGAAGCCCTCGCAGGCCGCATTGTCGGGCGAACAGCCTTTGCGGGACATCGAACGCGTCAGCTCGGCATCCGCGATACGTGCCAGCCATCCCGGCCATCGATAGTGGGCACCGCGATCCGAATGCACAACAGGCCGGTTGCTGCTGATGTCGATCGTCTCGATAGCGGCATCCAGCATCGTGTTCACGAGCTGCGCGTCCGGGCGCATGCCGATCGTCCGACTGACCACCTTGCCATCGAAGCAGTCGATCACAGGCGACCGATACACCTTGCCTGCCGGAATGTCGAACTCCGAGATGTCGGTGACCGTCGTCACCCGCGCGCCCTCCGATTCGTTTCGCGCACTGGCGCCCTACACCCTCCTGCTGGTCGACCTCGACGAGGGCACGCGGGTCATGGCCCACGGCACGCCCGGCTTGGCCATCGGCGACCGGGTGTCAGCACACGCCGAGCACCTGGCCGGCATGGACCTCATCATTTTTCATCGGAGTTCCGACCCATGATCGACTACCCACGCTGCGCGATTGGCGATTCCCTGTCGTCGAGCACACCTACACCGTGGACGACACGATGCGCTATGCGCTCGCGCTCGGCCTGGGAAGCGATCCGACCGACGCAAATCAACTCCAGTTCGTGGACGACGTGCTGCCGGGCCTGCCGCTGGCTACGCCCACGATGGCGGTGGTGCTCGGCTTCCCGGGCTCCTGGATGAACGATCCAGCCACCGGCATCGACTTCTCGAAAATCGTGCACGGCGACGAGTTGATCGAGATATACCGACCGCTACGGGGTCTCCTCGTTTTCAGTGCAATAAGTGACGGTACGCAAAGCTAGCACTGGCGCGGGGGTGGTCTGGGTAGACCG
>NZ_JBMIRS010000172.1:0-7598 GCF_049198005.1 Paracidovorax sp. MALMAid1276
ATCCACTCATACCGATTGCACTCCAATGCGATCTTCAAAAAGACATTGAACAGGCTCTTGGAGAATGCCCATGCAGTTCGACGACGTGCTTCATTTCTGGTTTGACCAGCTCACCCCGCAGCAGCACTTTGTGCAGGACGACGCCGTGGACTCGCTGATACGCCAGCGTTTTGCCGCCACCTGGCAGGCGGCGCGCCAGTGCGAGCTGTCAGCATGGCGCGCATCGGCCGACGGGCGGCTGGCCGAAATCATTGTGCTCGACCAGTTCTCGCGCAACCTGCACCGGGGCTCACCGCTCGCTTTCGCGCAGGATTCCACCGCGCTCGCACTGGCGCAGGAGCTGGTGGCCGGCCAGCACGACCGCGCCCTGCCACCGGTGCGCCGCGCCTTCGCCTACCTGCCCTACATGCACAGCGAATCGCCCGCCATCCACGAGCAGGCCATGGTGCTGTTCGACCAGCCGGGGCTGGAGCACAACCTGGGCTTCGAGGTGCAGCACCGCGACATCATTGCGCGGTTTGGCCGCTACCCACACCGCAACGCCGTGCTGGGGCGCACATCGACGCCGGAAGAGGCCGAGTTCCTCCAGCAGCCCGGCTCTTCGTTCTGACGCCGCTGCGGCGCGAGGCGCTTTGCGCGACGCAGTGCGCCCCAACGTGCCTCAGCCCGGCGACGTTCACACCGGTCGGGTCAGGTACACCGCCTCGCGGCCCACGATGGGCTCGCGCGTGGGCATGAGGATGGTGCAGTCGTCGCACAGCGCGCGGATCTCGTGCGGCCCGTCGGTGGCAATGAGCTCGCCCTGCGCAAACGCCTCGAAGCCCTGCAGGGCGCGCGTGAAGCGAAAGTCCGGCGTGCGCACCATGCAGGTTTCCAGCAGCTCGTAGCGCTGTTGCGGGCCGGGCGCGGGCCGGCCTGCCACGGGGTCGATGAGCCCGAAATGCGCCAGAAAATCCAGCGCCACCGCGGTGGCCACGTCGGCGGCCGACTGGCGGAAGTGCTGGCCGCACTCCACCACCAGCCCCACGCCCTGGCCGTCAGCATCGCCATGGCGCCCGTGCTGGATCAGCGGCGTGCCCGACCCGAGGCCGCTGGGCATCACCAGATGCACCGGCGGCCGGCCCAGGGCCATGGCCACTGCGGCATTGCGCGGGTAGGCGGGGTAGACCCAGAAGGGCTGCACGTCCTGGCTGGTGGAGTGGATGTCGAGGATGTGGTCGGCTGCGGCCACCACAGGGCGCAGCACGCGCGCGCGGTCCAGCTCGGGGCTGGCGGCGGTGCCGTCCAGCTCGCGGGCCGACCACACCCGGTTGAGGTTGTGCACCAGCTGGCGGTTTTCGTACGGCCGCGCGGGGTCAAACGATTCATAGGCCGCCACATTGGCGAAGCTGATGGTCAGGGTGCCCACCCGCGGGCGCACGCCGGAGTCCAGCAGGTGCGTGGCGGCCACCATGCCGCAGATCTCGTTGCCATGGGTCAGGGCATTGATGAGCACGTGCGGGCCGGGCTTGCCGGATTCGAACCGGTGCACATAGTCGATGCCGACATTGCCCTGGCGGTAGGCCGAGAGGTCACGCGGCAGGACTTCGAAAACGGGGGGGTTCTGGGACATGGCGGGCAATTGGTAAGACAACACATCATTGTCGGCCCAAAACCCATGCGCCGACCCACGCACCAAACCATGCCCCACCCCCACGCCCGGACGGCGCGGGGGTACGATGCCCCGTCAGACCGTCCACCCTTGCCCCTTACCCCCTCATGCCCGCCGCCTCACTGTGCACCCTGGCCGATGTGGCCCACCGGATCCCCGCAGACTGCGCGATCGCAGGGCGCCTGGCGCAGGACCCGCAGGCGCTGGCGGCTGCAACGGTGCTCTGGGTGCGTGGCGACGTGCACTGGCTCGCGCTGCATCTGGACGCCCCCCTGGCCGACGGCAGCCCGCTGCGCCACTGGCGGGACGCGATGCTCGGCCCGCCGGATGGCGCCGCGTGGCCGAGTTCGCCGTTCCTGATCCTGATCGACGGTGGGCTGCAGATCGACGGTGCCCTGACCAGCGACGGCACCGACACCGCCACCCACCTCATCGTCACCGGCGACGCGCGGATGGGCGATGCCGTGATCGGCGGGCCACGGGTGTGCATTGCGGGCGCGCTGCAGGTGGACGACCTGCTGTGGGCCCACGGCGGGTTGCCAGACCGCGCTGGCGGCCCGCAAATCCAAGGGGGGATGGACGCGTGCGGCGGCTTGGACGTGCGCGGCAGCCTGCAGGCCCGCGTGGCGCTGTTCACCGACGGGTGCGCCTTGCGCATCGACGGTGATGCGCGGGCGGAATTCTGGAGGGATGAGGTGCGCGGGGCCCGCCGCCCTGCGGAGTGCTCGAACGCAATGCTGCTGGGCGCCGTGCTGCGCGCCGAGTTCTGCAGCGGTGTGGACGCCGGTGAAGACGGCCTGGCGAAGGCGGTGGACCGCCCGGCCTTGGTGGCCGCGCTGAGGGCGGGCGGCAGCGCCGTGCACAGCAGTGCAGACATCCACGCCGCCTGGCCGGTGGCCCACGAGCTGTGCGCGGACAACGCCATCAGCGTGCCCAACATCCTGGCCCTGGTGCACACCCCGGTCATCGCACCCAAGGAGCGCGAGGCCCTTGGCTGGATGGGCCAGACCGACTTTTCGATCTGCCAGCGTCATGTGGACGCCGACGGCGACCCGCGTGAAGACAGCGTGTTCATCACCGTCTGGAAGACCTGGGACTTCTACCTGTCGGTGCAGCCCGTGCCCCCTCCGCAGGGTCTGCTGCAGCGGTTGGCGGCCGCCGTGCTGCGCCGCGAGGTGCCCACCACCCCGCAGCTCACCCTGCTGTATCGCCGATACAGCCAGGGCGAGGCGGGCACCTGGCAGGCGCTGGCCGCCGACGCCGACCCCGCAGCCTGGCAAGCCTGCGAGGCCGCCTGGCGCGACGTGCTCGGCTACGTGCGCACGGCCGTGGGCCAGCACCGCGCACGCTACCCGCTGCACCAGCGCCTGGTGGACACGCTCACGGCAGAGCGCATCGAGTCGTTCACCAGCCTGCCCGTGTTCACCGAGCAATACAACGACTGGTGGGACAGCGAGCGCAACGGCTGGTGGGAGGGCAATGTCTGGGTGGGCGCGCGCCAGCCCTGCATGCACAACGGCGAGCCCTGGGGCCGCGCGCTCAAACTCAGCTGGAAGAACGGCCAGGACGCGCCCGGCGACGACGAGGACAACGCCCACAGCGCCTACCAGATCACCGTGGACGAGGCCCGCACGGGCCCTGCGGCGGTCGAGTTCAGCTACGCGCAGCGCCAGAGCGACAGCCGCGCCCCGCTGCCGCGCGGCGCGGCCGACCACATCGCCCGCCTGCTGCGCCTGTACGGCGCGATGGAGGCGCGCATCCGCCAGCGGGCGGGGTAAAGACCACCCAGGCCGCCTCGCCCCCAAGTCTGCGCGAGGGAAGGCACCGGAGCGCAATGCATGGAACGGGTGAAACGCATGGAACGCAAGGACCGAACCGCGTGAACCCCGTGCAGCCCGAGACGCCGGCAGTCACGAACAGCCTGCAGCCTTGTCGCACGCCCCAAAGTGCGGCCCCGGCCCCTCCTGCGCGAGCGCGTCGTGGGCGTTGCGCAGAGGGCAGACCTTGAGCGACAGGCAGCCGCAGCCGATGCAGCCGTCGAGCTGGTCGCGCAGCGCGGTCAGCGTGCGGATGCGCTCGTCCAGGTCGGCGCGCCAGCGGGCGGACAGGCGGCGCCAGTCGGCCACCGTGGGGGTGCGGCCCGCGGGCAGGGCCTGCAGCGCCTCGGCAATGGCGGCCAGGGGCACACCCATGCGCTGCGCCACCTTGATCACCGCCACGCGGCGCAGCACCGATCGCGGGTAGCGGCGCTGGTTGCCGGCATTGCGCACGCTGGTCAGCAGGCCGCGCGACTCATAGAAGTGCAGCGCCGACACGGCGATGCCGCTGCGCTGCGCGACCTCGCCCACCGAGAGCTCGGCCGTCGGGTCCCAGGTTGTGTCGTCGGTGGGGGTGTGGTGCTTCATGCGGGCGTCCGGTGCTGCAGATCAAAAAGCAGGGGGAAGGGGTTGACCTCAACTTTACTTCAGGTTTGATACTGCACGTCGCCGAGTCCATCCTGCATCGGCACAACCCTTTGACCGAGACCTTTCATGCCATCCATCGTCGCGCAATTGCCTGCCCCTGCATCCACCACCGCACTCACCCACATCAACCCGCGCGGTCTGTACGACCCGGCGCCCAACGGCTATACCCATGTGGTGTCGGCCCCCGCGCAGGGCCGCGTGGTGTATGCCTCGGGCCAGGGGGGCGAAGACGCCTCGGGGGCTTTGCCGACCGACTTTGCGCAGCAGCTGGACCAGGCATTGGCCAACATGCGCACCGCGCTGGCCGCCGCCGGCGCCGGGGTGAACGACGTGGCCCGCCTGACCCTGCTCGTGGTGGACCACACCGAAGCCCGCCTGGCCCTGTGGACGGCCGCCGCAGAGCGCACCTGGCCTGACGGCCCCGCGCCCGCCTGCACGCTGATCCCCGTGCCCCGCCTGGCGCTGGACGGCATGCTGGTGGAGGTGCAGGCCACGGCCGTGGTGGTCTGAGCGGTGGTGGGGCGCCCCGGCTTCGACAGGCTCAGCCCGAACGGGCGGGGAAGTGCCCAACGAAGGGCTATCGCCACGCTATAAACAATATAGCTATAAACCCAATACCAGTATGCGCTGACGCCTGTTTTTACTCAAATCTCTGAGACCGCTATGCGCCCCGCCCTGGCGCCGCAGGGACCCAGCGCGCCAGCCACTCGTCCGCGGGTTCGGGGCGGCCGAAGAGGTAGCCCTGGTAGATGATGTCCGGTGCATGCCGGCGCAGGAAGTCTGCTTGCGCGCGGGACTCCACGCCCTCGGCCACCACGCGCAGCCCGAAGTGGCGGGCGACGGCCAGGATGCCCTCCACCAGCACGCCATCGTCGGCGTTGGTGGGGGCCTCGTGCACAAACGATCGGTCGATCTTCAGCTCCTGGATGGGCAGCCGCTTGAGGTAGGCCAGCGAGGAGTAGCCCGTGCCGAAGTCGTCCAGCGACATGTCCACGCCCAGCGCGGCCAGCTCGTGCATCTTGGCCACGGCGTCGTCGAAGTCGTCGATCACCAGGCCCTCGGTCACCTCCAGCGTCAGGAGCCGCGGGTCGGCCCCGCTGGCGGCGAGCAGGGCGCGCAGTTGCGGCACAAACCGCGCCTGCCGGAACTGGCGCGCGCTGAGGTTGACCGACAGCCGCAGGCGCTGCGCACTGAACGCGGGCTGGGCCAGCAGGCCGCACGCCTGCGCCAGCACCCAGTCGCCCAGCAGAACGATGAGGTCCGACTCTTCCGCGACCGGGATGAACATGCCTGGGGCCACGAGGCCGTCGCGCGGATGCTGCCAGCGCACCAGCGCCTCGGCCCCGGTCAGCTGGCCCTGCACGTCCACCTGCGACTGCAGGTACACGCGCAGCTCGCCCGCACCGACCGCGTGGCGCAGCTCGCGCTCCACCCGGAACCGCTGCTCGGCCGCCTCGCCCATGCCCTGCTCAAAAAACGCGGCGCGGCCGCCACCGGCCTGCTTGGCGCGGTGCAGGGCCGTGCCCGCGCGGCGCAACGCCTCGTGCGCCCCATCCCTGCCGCTTTGCGGATACAGGGTGATGCCCACGCTGGCGCCGATCTGCGCCTCCTCGGTCTCCGCGTCCAGCGCCAGGGGGCGGCGCAGTGCGGCCTGCAGCCGGTCGGCAAAGGCCAGCGCCTGCGCACCCGCCTGCGCCACGTCGATCCCCAGGGCCTGCAGCACCACCGCAAACTCGTCGCCCGCCACGCGCACGAGCAGGCCTTGGGGCGGCAGGATCTCGGTCAGGCGCAGCGCCACGGCGCACAGCAGCCGGTCGCCCATCTCGCTGCCGCGCGCATCGTTGAATGTGGTGAACCGGTCCAGGTCGAGCAGCAGCAGTGCGTGCTGGGCAGACGACACGCGGCCCGGGCGGGCCTGCAGCGCGGTGAGGCGCTCCACCAGCGTGACCCGGTTGGGCAGCCCGGTCAGGCTGTCGAAATGGGCCAGGCGGTGGATTTCTTCGGCCGCGCGCTTGCGCTCGGTGATGTCCTGCTTGAGCTCCACGAAATGGCTCACGCGCCCGTCGGGCTGGCGGATGGGCGCCACCACCACCGACTCGATCAGCGCCTGCCCGTCCTTGCGGTAGTTGATCTGCTCTCCGGCCCAGGTCTCGCCGCGCGCCAGCGTGCTGCGCACGCCCTCGCGCTGCGCGGGCGCCAGGCCGTTGCTGGAATAGGTGGCCGATGCCCCGCCCACCACCTCGGCGCGTTCGTAGCCCGTGCGGCGCACAAAGGCGTCGTTCACGTATTCGATGCCTTCGTGCAGGTCGGTGATGACGATGCTCTCGGGGCTTTGTTCCACCGCGCGCAGCAGCTTGCGCAGCGAGGCCTCGCTGGCGGCCAGTTCGGCAGCGGCCTGCTGCGCCTCTTGCACCCGGCTCATGTAATTGCGACGGGACAGCAGCGTGGCCGCGGCCGTGAGCACCAGGATGCCCGTCAGGTACACCGCCCCCGCCACCCGGTTGGGCGACGGCGCCGGCGTGAACAGGTCCATCACGTCGGCCCAGATGAAGGTGCCGAACAGCAGTGCCGTGATCCCCACCAGCCCGATGGTGGCACGCGCCCCCAGCAGCCAGCCGGACAGCACGATGAGCACCGGGTAGTTGAGCAAATTAGGCCCGTGCACCCCGCCGCTGCGCGCCGCCACCAGCGATGCCGACAGCCACACGCCCCACACCAGCACGTGGGCAGCGGCCTGCCAGCGGCCGCGGTGCGCCAGCCACAGCGCGACGCCGCCAACGCCGGCGGCGACCAGGTTCAGGGCCACCCGCAACTGCTGCACCGGGGCGTCGAACATCAGCAGCACCCCCACGGCGCTCGCGATCAGGACCACCGTCCAGCCCGCCACCCGCACCAGATGGCGCATGGTGGCGTCTTCGTGGTAAGGCGCCGAAGCGCCCGCAGAGGCTGTAGCCATGGTGGAAGACGGCGAAGGGTGGATGGGCACGAAGTTGCGGGGGATGGGAGCCGCATCGTAACCGCGCGCGCCAGGCTCTCAAACCTGCAAAACGCCAGCACGACCACCCCAGCATGATGCAGGTGTGCACGCAGTGCGGCGAGATCACCGAATGGCATGACGCCCCCCAGTTCGCCGCACTGAGTGCGCAAGTGGCGCGCTACCTGCCGGGCTTCGAGGCGCGGGGCCTGGAGATCAAGGGCCTGTGCGGGCGCTGCGGCGCTGCAGCGGCGCAGGGCGGCGGCTGAGAACCTGTTCGAAGAGCCTGTTCAATGTCTTTTTGGAGTCGCACAAGGTCCTTGCCGGGATGGGATGCCAGGCGCGGTGCGCAGTGGATAGCCCGGCTATCCACAAGCGCCGCAAACGCCGCAGACCGCCCGGCAAGGCACTTGCCCTTCGGGTTGGAGTGAAATCGGGCGGTTGAACGCACCGGCCGCTTGCATGGGCATGAGCCCATGCGGCGCACCCGGCGCATCCACTCATACCG
>NZ_JBMIRS010000177.1:0-21889 GCF_049198005.1 Paracidovorax sp. MALMAid1276
AGGCCAAAGCCCTGGCAGTCTGCGCGGCACAAGGAGCATCGGCTGCAACGCACGATAAATCGGTCTCGCGCTTCGCTTCGATGCCTTCTACCGCGCAGACTCCTGGCCCCGGTTCCTGGGATACTATATTTTTTATAGCTACAAACGCTTACCCAGTAAGCGGTAAATCCACTTTTCATTGAGATTTCTCGAAGGCCCAGGGGCTTCGCACTCTTGCCCGCCACCGCGCGGTTGCACGGGGGCGGGTGACGGGTCGCTCAGCGCAGTTGCGGCCCCGCCCATGACAGCGACTTGACGGCACCCATGCCCATCGCCGCGCCAAACCGCTTGACCAGGCGCTCAGCCACGTTATCGCGGCGGGTGTAGTCGATGATCTCTTCGGCCTTGACGACTTCGCGGGCCACGTAATCGAGGTTGCCCAACTTGTCCGCCAGGCCCATCTCCACCGCCTGCTGGCCGGTCCAGAACAGGCCGCTGAAGGTGTCGGGCGTCGTCTTCAGCCGGTCTCCCCGCCCAGTCTTCACCACGGTGATGAACTGCTGGTGAATCTGGTCCAGCATGGCCTGCGCATAGGCGCGCTGCTTGTCGCTCTGGGGGCTGAACGGGTCGAGAAACCCCTTGTTCTCGCCCGCCGTCAGCAGGCGCCGTTCCACACCGAGCTTTTCCATGGTGCCGGTGAAGCCGAATCCATCCATCAGCACGCCGATGCTGCCCACGATGCTGGCCTTGTCCACATAGATGTCGTCGGCGGCCGCCGCGATGTAGTAGGCGGCCGAGGCGCAGGTCTCCTCGACCACCGCATAGATCGGCTTGCTGTGCTTGGCCTTGAGGCGCACGATCTCGTCGTTGATGATGCCGGCCTGCACGGGGCTGCCGCCGGGCGAGTTGATCAGCAGCACCAGCGCCTGCGAGCCTTCGTCCTCCAGCGCGCTGCGCATGGCGGCCACCACGAACTCGGCGCTCGCTTCGGCCCCGCTGGCAATTTCACCCTTGATGTCCACCACCGCCGTGTGCGGCGTGCTTCTGCTGGCAGCGGGCGACGCCTGGCGAAAGGCCATGAACGCAATCGCGGCGATCAGCGACAGCCAGGCGAGGCGAAAGAAAATTTTCCAGCGCCGCGCGCTGCGCTGTTCGTTGAGGGTGGCAAAGGCCAACTTTTCCAGCGTGGCACGCTCCCAGCCGGGTTCGGGCGATGATTCGCTCACAGATGCTCCTGAATTGATAGCTTCTTGCGCCCACAGATCGGGCGCTGGATTGGTTTTTGGATCAAAACCCGACGGGCCGGGCTGAGAGGGGTGTGTCATGTCATGCGTCCTGGCATGGTGCGCACAGGGGCGCTGGCGCGGCATCTCCGGCCGTCAGGGCCGAAACTCCACCGGCTTCAGGTGCCGTGCAGTATGCCAGTGCACCACACCATCGTTTTCCGACAAAGTGATTTTTACCAGCCCGCCGCGGCAGGGGCCGCCGATGCACTGGCCGGTGTGGGGCAGGTAGGCCGCGCCGTGCGTGGCACACAGCAGCCACTGGCCCGTGTCGTCAAAAAAGCGGCCTTCCTGGTAGTCCATTTCCATCGGCACATGCGTGCAGCGGTTCAGATAGGCATGGGGGGTGCCGCGATAGCGAATGGCAAACGCGCGGCAGCTCTGGCCGGCATACACCACGTCGAAGGCCACGGCCACCCCGCCGTCCACCAGGGCGGCACTGGGGCACAGTGCGACGGCTTGCTCTTCGGAATCGCTCACGCCCTGCCCTTCCACCACTCACCCTGGCTACGCATGGTGCTGCAGCCAGTCATGCAACTCGGCCACCGAATGCGCCACGTGCAGCGGGCCCAGGGCATGGAAGGCGTCGGGCTCGTGCGCACCGTAGCTCACCCCCACGCTGGCGCAGCCCGCATTCACGGCCATCTGCAGGTCGTGGGTGGTGTCGCCGATCATCAGCACCCGCTCCGGCACCACATCGAACTCCGCCATCAGTTCCTGCAGCATCAGCGGGTGCGGCTTGCCGGCCGTCTGGTCGGCCGTGCGCGAACCGTCGAACATGCCGCGCAGCTGCACGGTGTGCAGCACCTCGTCCAGCCCGCGCCGGCTCTTGCCCGTGGCCACGGCCAGCAGGTGGCCGCGCTCCCGCAGGGCGTTGAGCAGCGGCAGCACGCCGGCAAACAGGCTCAGGTCATCCTGGTGCTGCAGGTAGTGATAGCGGTAGCGGTTGCCCAGATCGGCGTATTTCTCGGGCGGCACGTCGGACGCCGCATGGGCCAGGGCCTGCATCAGGCCCATGCCGATCACGTAGGCGGCCTCCTTGTCGGTGGGCACGGTGCCACCCACGTCGCGCACCGCTGCCTGGATGCAGCGCACGATGATGGCCGTAGAGTCAAACAGCGTGCCGTCCCAGTCAAAGGCGATGAGGTCGAAGCGGCGGGAGGGGGTGAGGGGCATCAGGCAGGTCCAGGGAGAAAGGCGGCCAGCTCGGCGGGCAGTTCGGCATGCAGCGCAATGCGCTCGCCCGAGGCGGGGTGGTTGAACTGTAACCGCCAGGCATGCAGGAACATGCGCTTCATCGAGAGCTTCTGCAGGCGCTTGTTGAGGTCGAAGTCGCCATATTTGTCGTCGCCCACGATGGGATGGCCCTGGCTCGCCAGGTGCACGCGGATCTGGTGCGTGCGGCCGGTCTTGATGGTTACTTCCAGCAGCGACATGGCGGGCAGCCCCTGGTCTGGCCGGGGTGCCGCCGTGCTGCGCACCTTGACCAGCGTGATGGACCGCATGCCGTCCGGGTCATCGGCGGTGGTCACGCGCACGCGGCGCTCGCCGTCGGCCTGCAGGTACTTGTGCAGCGGCAGGTCGATGACTTTCTTGTTCGCGGGCCAGGCGCCGGTCACCAGCGCCAGATAGGTCTTGCCGGTCTCGCGCTCGCGGAATTGGTCCTGCAGGTGCGTGAGCGCACTGCGCTTCTTGGCCACCAACAGGATGCCCGAGGTCTCGCGGTCCAGCCGGTGCACCAGCTCCAGGAACTTTGCCTGCGGGCGGGCCTGGCGCAGCTGCTCGATCACGCCAAAACTCACGCCGCTGCCGCCGTGCACCGCCACGCCGGCCGGCTTGTCGATGGCAATGAGGTGCTCGTCTTCGAGCAAGACCGGGAACTCGCGCGCCGGCGCCGGGCGCTCGGCCTTCTCGGCCACCTTGTCGGACACCCGCACGGGCGGCAGGCGCACCCGGTCGCCCGCCTCCACCCGGGTGTCGGCGCTCGCGCGCCCCTTGTTGATGCGCACTTCGCCGCTGCGGATGATGCGGTAGACATGCGTCTTGGGCACGCCCTTGAGGTGGCGTATCAGGAAGTTATCGAGCCGTTGGCCCGAAGAGTCCGCGTCCACTTCCACAATGCGGGCCGCGGGAAGCTCCGCGGGGGTGGCGGGCGGTTTGGCCCCTATAATGTGTTTCACCTGCGCGTTGTTATGTAAGTGGTTGATTTGTCTGGAGTTTAGTCCACACAGCCCTTGCACTTGCGCAGGAAGGTCGATGCCAGCGGGCGTCGTGCGCGCAGATTGCAGGCCAGATGCCTGCGGTGGCCAGCACGCGGTTCGGCGGGCTGACAGATTGAAACACTGATACGGAATCCCAGAAGCTGGCAGAGGCACCCCACCCGGGTACCGCCTGCCAGCGGATCAAAGCGAGCATGTGGTTGTTGATGAGCTGGATGGTGACCTTGTGGCGGTGGCTATTGCCCCCGGCTGCATGCTCCAGTTCGGCTCCAACGCCCAGCCAGCAAGCGCAATCAGCTACTCTTTTGCTAGCAAAACTGCGCTCCTACCACTCGCCCCCATCCACGCGCCCCTGCCTCACGATGCTGCGCTAGAGCGCGGCAGATCATTGGCATTCCCGGCAATTCCCTTCGTTTCGATGCGTCAGTCCAGGCATTCACAGCTCCTGTAGAGCTTGTTGTATTGGTTTGGAAACCGCGGGCGGCAGCCCGTACGCCGGTGTGATCCGGCGACACCGCTGCTGCCTGCGAAACACTGATTGAAGGAATCGCATCATGAAGCGGATGCTCATCAACGCCACGCAGGCCGAAGAACGGCGCCTGGCCATCGTCGACGGACAAAAGCTCCTCGACTATGAGATCGAGATCGAGGGGCGCGAGCAGCGCAAGGGCAACATCTACAAGGCCGTCGTCACGCGCGTCGAGCCCTCGCTCGAAGCCTGCTTCGTCGACTACGGCGAAGACCGCCACGGCTTCCTGCCGTTCAAGGAAATCTCGCGCCAGTACTTCGCCCCCGGCGTCTCGCCCAGCCAGGCGCGCATCAACGAAGTCATCAAGGAAGGCCAGGAACTGCTGGTCCAGGTCGAAAAGGAAGAGCGCGGCAACAAGGGCGCGGCCCTGACCACCTTCATCAGCCTGGCCGGCCGCTACGTGGTGCTGATGCCCAACAACCCCCGGGGTGGTGGCGTCTCGCGCCGCATCGAGGGCGAGGATCGCGCCGAACTCAAGGAGGCGATGGACCAGTTGGAGTACCCGAACGGCATGTCCATCATCGCCCGCACCGCAGGCATCGGCCGCTCGGCGCCCGAACTGCAGTGGGACCTGAACTACCTGCTCAAGCTCTGGAATGCCATCGACGGCGCTGCCAAGGGCGGCAAGGGCGCCTTCCTGATCTACCAGGAATCGTCGCTCGTCATCCGCGCGATCCGCGACTATTTCAACAACGACATCGGTGACATCCTCATCGACACCGACGACATCTACGAGCAGGCGCACCAGTTCATGGCGCACGTCATGCCCGAGCATGCCGCCCGCGTGAAGCGCTACCGCGACGATGCCGCGCTGTTCAGCCGCTTCCAGATCGAGCACCAGATCGAATCCGCCTATGCCCGCACCGTGAGCCTGCCTTCGGGCGGCGCCATCGTGATCGACCACACCGAAGCGCTGGTGTCCGTGGACGTGAACTCCGCCCGCGCCATCAAGGGCGGCGACATCGAGGAAACCGCCACCCGCACCAACCTGGAAGCCGCCGACGAAGTGGCCCGCCAGATGCGCCTGCGCGACCTGGGCGGTCTGATCGTGATCGACTTCATCGACATGGAGGAGAGCAAGAACCGCCGCGAGGTCGAAAACCGCCTGCGCGACGCGCTGCGCCAGGACCGCGCCCGCGTGCAGTTCGGCACCATCAGCAAGTTCGGCCTGATGGAAATGAGCCGCCAGCGCCTGAAGCCCGCCTTGAGCGAAGGTTCGTCCATCCCCTGCCCCCGCTGCGGCGGCTCGGGCCATATCCGCGACACCGAATCGTCCGCCCTGCAGATCCTGCGCATCATTCAAGAAGAATCGATGAAGGACAACACGGCCGCCGTGCACTGCCAGGTGCCGGTGGAAGTGGCCAGCTTCCTGCTGAACGAAAAGCGCACCGAGATCGCCAAGATTGAACTCAAGCAGCGCGTGGCCGTGCTGATGGTGCCCAACAAGACGCTGGAAACGCCCAACTACAAGCTCGAGCGCCTGAAGCACGACGACCCGCGCCTCGATCACCTGGACGCGAGCTACAAGCTGGCCGAGGAGTTTGAGGACCCCACGTCCGTCACGCGCCGCTCTCAAGAGCCCACCAACAAGCAAAGCCCCGTGATCAAGGGCGTGCTGCCCGACGCACCCGCCCCCGTGGCCGAGCCCCGCCCCGAAGGCGCCGCACCCCGCCCGCAGCGCGCAGGCCAGCCGCCCCGTGGCGCCGCCGCCGCACCGGCGCCTGCCCCCGTGGCCGCACCGGCACCCGCCGCGCCGCAGGAGCAAGGCTTCTTCGCCTGGCTCAAGAGCCTGTTTGGTTTTGGCGACGCACCTGCAGCACCCGCCCCCGTGGCAGCGCCCGCACCGGCAGCAGCGCCCGCTGCCGCAGGCCGTGGCGAACCCCGCCGTGACGGCCGCAACGGCGAAGGCCGTGGCCGCCGGGGTGGCCGAGACGGACGGGATGGACGCGATGGCCCACCGCGTGACGGCGCTCGCGAAGGCGTCGCCAGCGAGGGCCAGGGCCGTGGCCGCCGGGGCGAGCGCTCCGCCGAGGGCCGTGCCCCCCGCGACGCAGACGCACGCCCGCAACGCGACGCCGCCCAGCGCCCCGAAGGCGAGGGCCGCGAAGGCGCACCAACCCGAGGCGAGGGCCGTGAAGGCCGCAACGGCCGTGGTGAAGGCGGCCGCGACGGTGGTGGCCGCCCGCGCCGCGACGCAGAGCCGCGCCAGCAGGCAGCCGGCCTGAACGGTGATGCCGCTGCAGCCCAAGGCGCCGCGGTGGTGGAAGGCCCGAGCGGTGCTGCCGAACAGTCCGCCCGTGGTGACCGCCCCCCTCGCCGCGAACGTGGCGAGCGTGGCGAACGCGGTGGCCGTGGTGGCGAGCGTGGTGAGCCACGCGGCGAGCGCCCCGCGCGCACGGCCGAAGCCGCTGAGGGCGCTGTAGCGCTGGCCGCCCCGGCGGCCGCGCCCGGCGACTTTGCCGACACGGCCCCCCTGGCATCCCTGCCCGATCTGGACCTGACCGGCAACGACGCTCCCGCTGGCGAAGAACAGCGCCGCGAGCGCCGTTCACGCGACCGCTACGGCCGTGACCGCCGCGAACGGGGCGACCGTGGCCCGCGCGACAACGGCGGCAACGGCAACGGCAACACCGCTGACGCCCTGCCCCCGGCCCATGCCGACGCCGATGCCGCAACCCCCGCCGCATCGCAGGACGAGCCGCCACGCCGCAGCTACTTCAGCACGCCGGCGCAAGCTCCTGCGGCTCCTGTCGCGCCCGCCGCGCCCGCTGATGCGGCAGTGGCCGCAGCGCCCGCCGAGCCCGCAGTGGCAGCAGCCCCTGCTGCCGCTGAGCCGCTGGCACCCGTGGCCGCTGCGCCGGCTCCCGTCCCTGCGCCTGCACCTGCACCCGTCGCTGCAGCGCCTGCTCCCGCAGCCGCCGCATTGCCCCCCGCAGCCACTGGCATGCCGCGCGTGCAGC
The DNA here is from genome assembly GCF_049198005.1 of Paracidovorax sp. MALMAid1276. Classification (NCBI taxonomy): domain Bacteria; kingdom Pseudomonadati; phylum Pseudomonadota; class Betaproteobacteria; order Burkholderiales; family Comamonadaceae; genus Paracidovorax; species Paracidovorax sp. MALMAid1276. Next base: position 6,971 of record NZ_JBMIRS010000177.1, read on the forward strand.
CGTTTGCGCTGCCGGTCGACGCGCTGCAGCAGGTGGCCGCCTCGTCGGGCCTGCAGTGGGTGAACTCCGATGCCGACAAGATCGCCGCCGTGCAGGCCGCCATCGCTGCCGAGCCGCGCCCCATCCACGTGCCGCGCGAGCGGCCACCCGTGGTGGTGGTGGACGAGGGCCCGCTGGTGCTGGTGGAAACCCGCCGCGACCTGTCGGCGATGAAGATGCCGTTTGAAGGCACGTCTTCCTGAGGCACCGGGGAGCGCAACCGGGGCAGGCCTGCGGCAGAGGCTGCAGACCTGCACCCCCCCCCTGACCAAGAGCGGCCCCGGCCGCTTTTTTTCATTACGCTATCGCCCACACCATGCTCTTCCTGCTCTCGCCCGCCAAATCGCTCGACTACGACACCCCGCTGCCGCCGGGGTTGCCCCACACCACGCCGCAGTTCGTGCGCGAAGCGTCTGCACTGATCGACGTGCTGCGCGAAAAAGCGCCGCAGGACATTGCCACGCTGATGGACCTGAGCGACAAGCTCGCCGCGCTGAACGTGGCGCGCTACCAGGCCTGGCGGCCCCGGTTCACGGCCAGCAATTCGCGCCAGGCACTGCTGGCCTTCAATGGCGACGTGTACGAAGGGCTGGACGCGCGCACGCTGGCCCCGGACGACCTCGACTGGGCGCAGGGCCATGTGGCCATCCTGAGCGGCCTGTACGGCGTGCTGCGGCCGCTGGACCGCATGCAGCCCTACCGGCTGGAGATGGGCACCCGCCTGGCCACCGGCGCGGGCAGCAACCTGTACCAGTTCTGGGGCCGCCAGATTGCCGAGCACCTCAACACCCGGCTGCGCGCCGACACCACGCCGGTCGTGGTCAACCTCGCGTCGCAGGAATACTTCAAGGCCGTGGACTGCAAGGCCCTGAAGGCCCGCGTGATCGAATGCGTGTTCGAGGACTACAAGGGCGGCAGCTACAAGATCATCAGCTTCTTTGCCAAGCGCGCCCGGGGCCTGATGGCCCGCTACGCGATCACGCACCGCATTGCCACACCCCACGCGCTTGAAGGATTTGATCTGGACGGCTACGCGTTGGCACCGGCATCATCCTCGCCTGAGCGCCTGGTCTTTCGGCGCAAGGCCGGACCATAGGCCAAGAGCAATTTGCAACCCTCCCGCGTTGATGAAGGAGCGCCATGAACACCACAGCGAGCACCACCACAACGAACACCTCTGCGGCAGCAGACGAGCGCAGCAAGGCCGCGCGCCAGGCGATCACGCCGGAGCTGCGCCGCTGGATCATCGAGCAGGCCCAGGCCGGCCATCCCCCGCCCGTGGTGCTGCAGTCGATGCGCGACGCGGGCTGGGACGAGGACGTGGCCACCGATGCGTTGGAGATCACGCTGCAGGAACACCTGAACGAGCTGGCCGTGCAGCAGGGCCAGCCCAGCGGCGTGCCCGTGCCCGAGCCCCTGCTCGATGAATCCCCCGCCCGCGTGGACTGCGGCGACCGCGTGGTGGACGTGCTGCTGGCCATGGCCCAGCCCCGGGTGGTGGTGTTCGGCAACCTGCTCGCGCCTGAAGAGTGCGACGCGCTGATGGCCGCCGCCGAACCGCGCATGGCGCGCTCACTCACGGTGGCCACCAAGACGGGTGGCGAAGAGATCAACGCCGACCGCACCAGCGACGGCATGTTCTTTCAACGGGCGGAGACCGAACTCATCGAGCGCATCGAACAGCGCATTGCGCGCCTGCTGAACTGGCCCATCGAGAACGGCGAAGGCCTGCAGGTGCTGCACTACCGCCCGGGTGCCGAATACAAGCCCCACTACGACTACTTCGACCCGGCCGAGCCCGGCACGGCCACCATCCTGCGGCGTGGCGGGCAGCGCGTGGGCACGCTGGTGATGTACCTCAACACCCCCGAAAAAGGCGGCGGCACCACCTTTCCGGACGTGCACGTGGAAGTGGCACCGCAGCGCGGCAACGCCGTGTTCTTCAGCTACGACCGCCCCCACGCCGCCACGCGCACCCTGCACGGCGGCGCGCCCGTGATCGCGGGCGAAAAGTGGATCGCCACCAAGTGGCTGCGCGAGCGCGAATTCAAGTGATGCCGCAGTGCAGAGCCACACAACACCTCTGCCTACACGGCACCCCATATTTTTTTGATTAAAAAATGCCTCCAGCGCTTATCCATAAAGCGCTGACAGCTATTGTTTTATGAGCAAAACACCTTCCGACCCTACCGCCACCAGTACGGCCACCGGTGCGGCCCCCGGTGCGGCCACGAACACGCCCGAGCAATCCCAGCTGGGCAAGACGTCCGCCTACATCGACCAGTACGACGCGGGCCTGCTGTTTCCCATCCCCCGCGCGGGCAAGCGTGCCGAGATCGGCATCACGGGCGCCGCGCCCTTCTTCGGCGCCGACCTGTGGACGGCGTTCGAGCTGTCGTGGCTGAACCTGCGCGGCAAGCCGCAGGTGGCGCTGGCGCACATCACCGTGCCCTGCGAGACGCCCAACATCGTCGAGAGCAAGTCGTTCAAGCTCTACCTCAACAGCTTCAACAACACGCGGTTTGCCGACATGGCAGAAGTGCAGGCCCGCATCCGCACCGACATCAGCGAGGCGGTGTGGCGGGGCGCCGAACACCCGGCCACCGTGGGCGTGAAGCTCATCGCCCCCGAGCTGTTCGACCAGGAACCCGTGCACGAGCTGGACGGCCTGAGCCTGGACCGGCTGGACGTGGAATGCACGCACTACCAGCCCGCGCCCGAGCTGCTCACCGCCGAATTCAACGAGGCGCCCGTGACCGAGACCCTGACCAGCAACCTGCTCAAGAGCAACTGCCTCGTCACCGGCCAGCCCGACTGGGGCAGCGTGCAGATCAGCTACAGCGGCCCGCAGATCAACCAGGAAGGCCTGCTGCAGTACTTGGTGAGCTTTCGCAACCACAACGAGTTTCACGAGCAGTGCGTGGAGCGCATCTTCATGGACGTGTGGGCGCGCTGCAAACCCATCAAGCTCACGGTCTATGCGCGCTACACGCGCCGCGGCGGGCTGGACATCAACCCCCTGCGCACCAGCCACCCGCAGGGGCTGCCGCGCAACGTGCGCACGGCGCGGCAGTAGGCCGCACCCGGGTTGCTGCCCACCGGCACGGCGCAGGCCCGGGATTCAAAAAAGCTGGCCCGTCTCCATCTCGCCGTGCCCGGCTGCGGGGCGTGCGGCGGACTTTCCGGCAGGCTGCGTCGCAGGCTCTTCACCGCGCAGCGCCAGGCCGCTCGCGCGCACGCCCAGCAAGCGCAGCCGCTTGTCCAGCGGCACGCGCTTGAGGCATTGGCCCGCCAGGCGGCGGATGGTGGCGCCGTCGGCCGTATAGAAGTCAACGCTGTGGTCGCGCGTGGCGATCTTGAAATCGTCGTAGCGCAGCTTGATGCCGATGGTGCGCGCCACATAGCCCTTGCGCTGCAGGTCGTCGGCCAGACGCCGGCACAGGTCGGTGAAGATCGCGCCCAGCTCGGCCCGGTCGCGCACGGCGTGCAGGTCGCGGTCGAAGGTGGTCTCGCGGCTCATGCTCACCGGCTCGCTCTCGGTCACCACCGGGCTGTCGTCGCGCCCCCAGGCCACGCGGTGCATCCAGGCGCCGGTGGACTTGCCGAAATGGCCGATGAGCCACTGCGCGTCCTGCGCGGCCAGCTGGCCGATGGTCTCGATGCCCAGGCGCGCCAGTTTTTCGCCCGCCTTGGGGCCGATGCCGTTGACCTTGCGCACGTTCAGGGGCCAGATCTTCTCCTGCAGGTCTTCCTCGTAGACGATGGAGATGCCGTTGGGCTTGTGGAACTCGCTCGCCATCTTGGCCAGCAGCCGGTTGGGCGCCACGCCGATGGAGCAGGTGAGGCCCGTCTTCTCAAAGATGCTTTTCTGGATCAGCCGCGCCAGCACCCGCCCGCCCTCGCGCTGGCCGCCGGGCACGTCGGTGAAGTCGATGTACACCTCGTCCACGCCACGGTCCTGCATCACGGGCGCGATCTCCAGGATGGCCGCCTTGAAGGTGCGCGAATAGCGGCGCACCTCGTCAAAGTCCACCGGCAGCACGATGGCCTGCGGGCACAGTTTGGCCGCCTTCATCATGCCCATGGCCGAGCCCACCCCAAACTGCCGCGCGGCATAGGTGGCCGTGGTGATCACGCCCCGGCCCACATAGTCCTTGAGCAGCGGAAAGTCTTCCACGGGGATGAAGCGCCGCTCGCGCTCGCCGGTGCCGTCCGGCCCCTGCAGCAGCAGCTCGTCCACCTTGCGGCGCCCGCCGCCGATCACCACGGGCAGGCCCTTGAGTTGCGGGTAGCGCAGCAGCTCCACCGACGCAAAGAACGCATCCATGTCGAGGTGCGCAATGCGGCGCAGGCGATGCGGCTGCGGGGCGGGATTTTCAGCGGCGTTGTCGGGCGGAACGGCGGTCACGCCCGGTATTGTGCGTGGCGGGGTGAGAACCTGTTCATCTAAAGTCTAAAGGCCTGCCGCTGGCGCAACAGCGCGTCGCGGTCGATGCTGGCGCGCAGCAGCTCCATGTCGGCCGCCGCGACGCCCTGCTGCGCAAAGTGCGCGGCCCACCCATCGACCACCTGCACCACCTGCCGGATCAACTCCACGGCCCGCGGCCGCTTGATACCGAACTCGCTCAGCTCGGTCAACGCGTTGTCCAGGCTGGATTCCGCGCCTGCACGGCCAACGGCCAGGGCCTGGTAGCCCAGGTTCTGCAAGGCAGGCATCACGTCGTAGGCCGGGGTCAGTTCGTAGTAGCCGTCCAGCCCCAGGCGCACGCTGTGGTTGCGCTCGTGGTCGTCGGTGTTGTCTATGAGGATGTTGAACACCATGCGCTGGAACAGCTCCTCGCGCTGCGCTACCTGCCCTTGCGGGTGGGCCAGGCGCAGCAGCACGGTGGCCAGTGCGCCATAACTTTCGGGCAGCCGGGCAGCGCGCAGCAGCGTGCGGGCCGACAGGCAGTGCAGCCGGTAGCTGCCCACGCGGTCAAAGCGCTCGATGGTGAGCGCGTGGCGCGCCTTGCCGTGGCGGGCGGGGAGCGGCAGCACGCCCGTGGCGGCCACGCGAATGCCCGCGCGGGCGGCCAGCGTCATGGTGGCGTGCTCCACCAAGGGTGTGTCCACCGCGTCGTCCAGCTCGCTGAACTTGACCACGCAGGCGCCAGCCTCGGTCTGCAGCAAGGCCTTGGGCCGGGCGCCGCCCAGCGTCACGCCGGGCTGCACCAGGCGTTGCATGTCGGCGGTGACCGGAGCCTGTGTTTGCAGGTCCTCCACCGCGGTGCTCAGTTGCGCCAGGTCGCGCACCTGCGGATAGGGGCCCAGCAGACGGGGCACGTAGCGCTCGGCAGACACCGAAACGCCTAAAGCGCCAAACCGGTCGTCGCCTGCAAACAGCAGCATCTCCAGAATGGACAGCCGCGCGGGCCGGTCCACGTGGCGGATGACGCGTTCGCCCCAGCGGTCGGGCCGCGCATCGTCGATGGCACCGGGCGCGCTGCCGCGCTCGCCCGCGGTGAACTCCTGCCCCGCCACCAGCGGCAGGTCCTCGCTGAGCGGGAAGTGCCACCAGTCGTGCGCGTACTGGAAGGTGGCGCAATCGGCCACCAGGTGCGACAGGCGCAGCTCCCCCACCAAAGTGGGTTGGGCGGGGTTCACCAACGCCCAGACATAGAGCTGGTCCTGCGGCACATAGGTGCGGGCGGTGACGGGGCCCGTGCGCATCGCGGATGTCATCGCGCAGCCTTGGAGGCGCCCGGGTTAAGCAAGGCCGCCAGACCGGCCGCCGCGCCTGGGGACGAACCCGCTGGTGCGGCCAGCGGCGCGCGGGGGCTTGCCGCGCCGGATGAACCTGCTGCGCGCGATCGGGGTTTGCGCACCCGGCTGACTTCGCGCTCCAGCGCCGCGCTGTCGTGTTGCGGGGCCACCAGATCGGCCACCGCCACGGCGGGATCTACCAGCCACATGCACATCACATAGCTGACCACGGCCACGGAAGGGTCCCCGCGCTCGATGCGCGCCATGGTGGGCTGCGACACCCCCAGGCGACGCGCCCACTCGGCCTGCGTCTCGCCGCGCCGCTTGCGCGCAATAGCGATGTGCTGGCCCAGCTGTTCAATCTGCTGGAGAACGGCCTGCGGGTACTCGGCAGAAGGGGTGGCTTTCTTTGGCATTCATAGATAGTACTCAAAACCCATATTTATGCAAATCTATGAATACTCAACAACCACCAAGATGGCTTCAAACCTGTGCAAAGCAGGCAACTGAATTCATAGATATCCCATTTTTTCCAATGAGGACATTTCTATGAATCCACATCACCGCTTTGCCAGTGCCGCGCTGCGAATTCCCTGCAGCGTGCCCGTGGGCGTGATCGCCTCGGGGTCGATCAAGCAGTGCAGCACGCTGGGCAGGCCGCTGGCGCGGGCGCGGGCCAGGGCGGGGGCGAAGTCTTCGGTGCGCTCCACACGTTCGCCGTGGCCGCCAAAGGCCTGGGCGTAGGCCTTGAAGTCGGGGTTCTTGAGCTGGGTGGCGCTCACGCGGCCGGGGTACTCGCGCTCCTGGTGCATGCGGATGGTGCCGTACATGGCGTTGTCCAGCAGCACCACGATGATGGGCAGACCGTATTGCACGGCCGTCGCGAACTCCTGGCCGTGCATCAGAAAGTCGCCGTCGCCCGCAAAGACCACCACCTCGCGCTCTGGCCACAGGCGCTTGGCACCCACGCCGGCGGGCAGGCCGTAGCCCATCGATCCGCTGGTGGGCGCCAGTTGGCTGGCGTAGGTGGTAAATGGCCAGAAGCGGTGCACCCAGGTGGCAAAGTTGCCCGCCCCGTTGCAGAAGATGGTGTTGGCAGGCAGCGTGGACTTGAGGTGCTGCATGACCTGGCCCATCTGCAGCGCGCCCGGGATCTGGATGGGGTTGGCGTCGCTCCACAGCACGTATTCCGACCGCGCCATCTCGGCATGGGCCCGCCAGGCCACGGGCGCGGCGGGCCGCACGCCGGCCAGCGCCGCCGCAAAGGCCTGCGGCGTGGCGTGGATGGCCTGGGCGGGACGGTAGAGCTTGCCCAGTTCGTCGGCATCGGCATGCACGTGCACCAGCGGCTGGGCAGGGTTAGGAATGGCAAACAGCTCGTAGCCCTGCGAAGGGATCTCTGACAGCCGCCCGCCCACCACCAGCACCAGGTCGGATGCGCGGATGCGCGCCAAGAGGCGCGGGTTCACGCCCAGGCCCAGGTCGCCGCCATAGCAGGCATGGTTCGCAGGGAACAGCATCTGACGGCGGAACGAGCAGTACACCGGCAGCGACCAATCTGAAGCAAACGCCACGAATTCGCGCACCGCCTGTTCGGACCAGCGGCTGCCGCCCAGGATGGCCACGGGCTGGTGCGCGGCCTTCAGGCGCCCGGCCAGCTCGGCCATCTGCGCGGCACCCGGATGGGTTTCGGTGACCTGGTAGGGCAGCGCATCGGCCACGGTGGCGGCCTCGGTCAGCATGTCCTCGGGCAGCGCGATCACCACGGGGCCGGGGCGGCCCGACGTGGCGACATGGAAGGCGCGCGAGACCAGCTCGGGCACGCGGGCCGGGTCGTCGATCTGCACCACCCACTTGGCCATGGTGCCAAACACGGCGCTGTAGTCCAGCTCCTGAAAGGCCTCGCGCCCCATGGCGCCGCGCGCCACCTGGCCCACGAACAGGATCAGCGGGGTGGAATCCTGGTGGGCGATGTGCACGCCCGCCGACGCATTGGTGGCGCCCGGACCGCGTGTGACGAAGCAGATGCCCGGCTGGCCGGTGAGCTTGCCCTGCGCCTCGGCCATCATGGCCGCGCCGCCCTCCTGGCGGCACACGGTCACGCCGATGTCGGCATCATGCAGCGCGTCCAGCACGGCCAGGTAGCTTTCGCCGGGCACGCAAAAGAGCTGCTTCACGCCGTGCGTGATGAGCTGTTGCACGAGGATCTGGCCGCCGGTGCGGGAGGTGATGGTGGAAGGCGTGGTCATAGGGTTCTTCAGATGATGTTTTTCTCAAGCAGCGGCTGCTGCCGCGTGATGCGCTCGACCGACAGGGGCGAGAGATCCAGGCTCTGGTAGCGCCCCGTCAGCAGCAGTTCGGCCACGCCGCGCCCCACCGCCGGGCACTGCTGCAGGCCGTGGCCCGAAAAGCCGTTGGCCAGCACCAGGTTGTCGCAGGCCGGGTGCAGGCCGACGATGGCATTGTGATCGAAGGTGTTCATCTCGTAGTAGCCCGCCCAGGCACCCTGCATGCGCAGCGCCTCGAAGCCCGGAATGCGGTCGGCCAGCGTGGGCCAGATGTGGCTTTCGAACGCATTGCAGTCGGGCTCCAGCGGGGCAAAGTCGGCGTCGTCGTCAGCATGGGGCGCAAAGCCGCAGATGAAACCTTTGCCCTCGGGCCGCAGCCAGATGCCGCTGGGGTCGATGAGCAGCGGGCAGCCCGGCAGCGCCGCCGGGCTGGCCAGGTGGAACACCGTGCGGCGCTTGCCCACCACCGGCAGGGCTATGCCCGCCCAGCCGGCGATGGCCGCCGCCCACGGGCCACCGGCGTTCACCACATGGCGGCAGGGCAGCACCGCGCCGCCTTTCAGGCGCACGGCCGTCACATGGCGCACGCCATCGCTGCCCGCCAGGTCCAGGCCCACGGCTTCGTCGGCCACATAGCGCACACCCTGGCTCTGCGCCTTCTTGCGCAGCGCCGAGAGCAGCAGGTAGCCGTCAAACCAGCCCTCGCCCGACAGGCCCAGCGAGCCCAGCGCCACGCTCTGCAGGGCCAGCCACGGAAAGCGCTCGGCCAGTTGCTGCGGGCCGAGCAGCGCCACGTCCGCGCCGTGTTGCGTTTGCAGCACATGGTTTTCACGCAGCGTGGCCTCGCCCGCTGGTGTGGCCAGGTACAGGTAGCCGCCCTCGTGCAGGCCGATGTCAGGGGCATCGCCCTGGCACGCCAGCAGCATGCCCGCGTGGCGCAGAAAGCCGATGCCGAAGGCCGAGATCTGGATGTTGATGTCGGTGGAAAACTGCTGGCGGATGGAGCTGGCCGACAGCGCCGACGACGCCTGCGCATAGGTCGGGTCGCGCTCGACCACCACCACCTCGCAGCCCGGTTGCTGCAACGTGAGGAAGTACGCAATGGCGCTGCCGATGGCGCCGCCGCCGATGATGACGATGGGGTTTTGGGAATCAGAGGTCATACAGGAGGAAAGTCACTGGGGCGCTCTGCGGCCCTTCGACAGGCTCAGGGCGAACGGACGGGCGGACACGCTGGCCGCCAGGCGGGAACCCATGCGCGCGACCACCCCACCCGTTCGGGCTGAGCCTGTCGAAGCCAGGGCGCGCCGCATCCCGTCGCCGCCCCGCTCACACGTCAAACGTCACCCCTTGCGCCAGCGGCAGGGCGGTCGAATAGTTGATGGTGTTGGTCGCACGGCGCATGTAGGCCTTCCAGCTGTCCGAGCCCGCCTCGCGCCCGCCGCCCGTTTCCTTCTCGCCGCCAAACGCGCCGCCAATCTCGGCGCCGCTGGGGCCGATGTTGACGTTGGCAATGCCGCCGTCCGAGCCCGCCGCCGACATGAACAGCTCGGCCTCGCGCACATTGAGCGTGAAGATCGAAGACGACAGGCCCGCGCCCACGGCGTTGTTCATGGCGATGGCTTCGTCGATGGTGCTGTAACGCACCACGTACAGGATGGGCGCAAAGGTTTCGTGCAGCGCGGGGCCTTCGTGCTTTTGCAGCTCCACCAGCGCGGGGCGCACGTAGTACGCATCCGCACCGCCCAGCCCTTCCACGCGGCCACCGCCGTGCACCGTGGCGCCCAGCGCGCGGCATTGCTCCAGCGCCTTCTGCATGCCTTCAAAGGCCATGCGGTCGATCAGCGGCCCCACCAGCGTGCCAGCGGTGCGCGGGTCGCCCACCTGCACGTTGGCGTACACCTGGGTCAGCTGGGGCACCAGCTGGTCGTAGATGCTCTCGTGCACAAACAGGCGGCGCAGCGTGGTGCAGCGCTGGCCCGCCGTGCCCATGGCCGCAAAGGCGATGCCGCGCAGGGCGAGATCAAGGTCGGCCGTGGGTGCCACGATGGCCGCGTTGTTGCCGCCCAGCTCCAGAATGCCGCGCGCAAACCGCGCTGCCAGGCGCGGGCCCACGGCGCGGCCCATGGCGGTGGAACCCGTGGCCGACAGCACGGGCACGCGCGCATCGTCCACCAGCACCTCGCCCATGTCGCGCTGGCCCACGATCAGCTCCAGCAGGCCTTCGGGTGCGTCTGCACCAAAGCGGGCGATGGCGCGCTGCGCAATCGCATGCGTGGCCAGGGCGGTGAGGGGCGTTTTCTCCGACGGCTTCCACACCACTGGGTCGCCGCACACCAGCGCCAGCGCGGCATTCCACGACCACACGGCCACCGGGAAGTTGAAGGCCGAAATGACGCCGCACACGCCCAGCGGGTGCCAGGTTTCCATCATGCGGTGGCCGGGGCGCTCGGTGGCAATCGTCAGGCCGTACAGCTGGCGCGACAGGCCTACCGCAAAGTCGCAGATGTCGATCATCTCCTGCACCTCGCCCAGGCCTTCGGACGGGATCTTGCCCGCCTCGATGGTCACGAGCAGGCCCAGGTCGGCCTTGGCGGCGCGCAGCTCTTCGCCCAGCAGGCGCACCAGCTCGCCCCGGCGCGGCGCGGGCACATTGCGCCATGCCAGAAATGCCACATGCGCGCGGCCGATGGCGGCGGTGGCGTCAGCGGCGCTGTGCTGCGGCACCTGGGCCAGCACCTCGCCCGTGATGGGCGAGCGGGCCGCCAGCGTGCCGCCGGTGTAGGCGGCGCGGGGCACGCCCAGGCGCTGCAACAGCGCATCGACTTCGGACACGAGGGGGGTGGAGGCAAGGGGGGCAGACATGGCAGCTCGCAAGGGTCGGAGGGACACGGAAAGAAAGAAAAAAAGAAACCAGGAGACGGGAGACGCGCGGAAACACCCCCGCCGTCCAGCCGCCAATATCCTCCAAAGTCGGCGTGGTGGATAGCAAATAAACGGAACTACTTGATCACAAAATGGAATGAAGTGCCTGAAAATACGAGAGCAGTCGCCTCAATGGCTTTGAGCGGTGGCCGCCGATATTTCTGTTCCCGCGCCCTCGCGCTTCATTCCCCCACCGCATGACCTCGCTGCGCCGCGCCTTCCTGCCATCCACCGCCGACCTGCTGGCCTTCGAGGCCGCGGCCCGCCACCAGAGCATCTCGCGCGCGGCCGAGGAACTGCACCTCACCCAAAGCGCCGTGTCGCGCCAGATCCGGCAGCTGGAATCGCAACTGGGCACCGCCCTGTTTCACCGCGTGCGCCAGCGTGTGGTGCTGACCGACGCCGGCCGCGTGTATGCCGCCGACGTGCTCGCCGTATTGCAGCAGCTGTCGGCCAGCACGCAAAAGGCCATGGCGTTTTCCAGCACCGACGGGCTGCTCAACCTGGCCGTGCTGCCCACGCTGGGCACGCGTTGGCTCATCCCGCGCCTGGGGCGCTTCATGGCACAGCACCCCGAGGCGCTGGTCAACCTGTCGTCGCGCACCGAGCCGTTTGACTTTGCTGGCACGCCGTTCGACGCCGCCATCCATTTCGGCGCGCCGCACTGGGCCGGGGCCGTGTGCGAATACCTGATGCACGAAGACACCGTGCCCGTGTGCAGTCCCGCCTACCGCGACCGCCACGGCATCCGCACCCCGCAGGACCTGGCCCGCGCCGTGCTGCTGCAGCAAAGCACCCGCCCCACGCAGTGGGCCGAATGGTTCGAACGCGTGGGCACCCCCACGGCCCTGGCCCTGCGCGGCCCGCAGTCCGAACACTTCGCCATGATCGCCCAGGCCGCCGTCTCGCACCTGGGCGCCGCGCTGCTGCCGCGTTTTCTGATCGAGCAGGAGCTGGCGGCAGGCAGCCTGGTGGAGCTGTCGGACCAGGTGCTGACCAGCACCGATGCGTATTACCTCGTCTACCCGGAGGCGCGCGCGCAGACGCCGCTGGTCCAGGCGTTCAGGGACTGGCTGGTGGGAGAGTGTGCCGACGCACGCGCGGCCTTGCCCCTTCACGCAGCCTGATCCCGCAAAGCCGCCGCCCGCCCTGTCGTCGCCGTCTTTCCTTCTTTCGTACTTGTCACGCCTCCATCGGGGCGCAGCGCACGCCCAGCGCGCAGTGGCGTGACAAATGTCACCAGTTGCATCAAACCCTACCAAAGCAGGGGGCTCCAAACTGCTCCTGCGACTTCAGAATCCGCCGCTCGGGTTCCATGAACCTGTTGTGGAACAACGCATGAAAGCAAAAACAAATCAAAGGCACCCCACCATGAAACGCTGGATGAAATGGACCGCTGGCAGCGCCGTGCTGCTGGTTGGCATCGCGGCCGCCACGGCGGCCTGCGGCCTGTATCTGGCCGACCAGAAGCGCAACCGCTATATCGACATCAAGCCGCGCCCTGTCGCCTACACCACCGACACGCAGACCATCGAGCGCGGCCGCTACCTGTATGCCTCGCGCGGCTGCACCGACTGCCATGGCGCCGAGGGCACGGGCCGCGAGTTCGTGAACGATGGCAAGGGCACACGGCTGGCGGGCCCCAACATCACGGCGGCCGGCGTGGTGGCGCGCTACCAGCCCGAGGACTGGAACAGCGCCATCCGCCATGGCGTGAAGCCCAACGGCCGCCCGCTGATGGTGATGCCCAGCCAGGACTACAACCGCTTCACCAACGACGACCTGAACGCACTGGTGTCCTACGTGCGGCAGTTGCCCGCGCAGCCCGGGCTGCAGGAGGCGGTGGTGGATCTGCCCCGGCCCGCGTGGGTGCTGTATGGCCTGGGGGCCATCCCGGATGCCGCCGCGCGCATCGACCACCAGCTCGCACCCTCGCGCCCCGTGCCCGCCGGGGTGACCGTGGCCAACGGGCGGTATGTGGCGAACATGTGCATCGGCTGCCACGGGGCCGACCTCGCGGGCGGCAAGATCCCCGGCGGCCCGCCCGACTGGCCTGCGGCCTCGGACATCCGCCCCGGCGGGGCCAACGCCATGGCCCGCTATGCCCGCAGCGCGGATTTCATCGCCATGCTGCGCAGCGGAAAGCGGCCCGATGGCACGCCCATCCAGGTGATGCCCTTCGAGTCGCTGGGCCAGCTGAGCGACGTGGACGCGCAGGCGCTGCATCTGTTTCTGACCACACCGCCCGGTGCGCACCCGGCGGGCGTTGACGCCGCGGCGGCAGGCGCGCGCAGTGCGTCGCCCGTGGCGCCTGCCACGGCGCCCGTGGCGCCAGCGCCTTCCGTGTCCTCGCTGTCATCAGGGCTGCGGGTGCCGGGCTGATGCGCCGGTATGCAGCGCAGGTCTTACGGGTGAAATCTGATCAAAAATCAGCCTCATCGCTTATCCAATAAGGGCTTGTAGCTATTGTTTTTATAGTTTTTCGGACCCATGCCGTCTGCGTCTCTACCGCGCCGCCAGCACCAGAAAATCGTCCGCATACCCCTTGATGGACTGCACCGCGCGGCTGCGCTGGGCGGGCGCCATGGCCTCGTGCACGCGCGCAAAGCCCTCGCAGCCCTCTTGCACCAGGGTGCGCGCATAGCGCTGGTAAGCCGCGTCGGGTGACTGATTGAGGCGCTCGAGATAACCGCGCACCAGGCGGCGCGCCTGGTCGGTGTCGGTGCGATTGCGCGCGACGGATTCCAGCGTCTGCACCAGGTCCTGCTGACGCCGCAGGCGCTCGGCATAGGTGCGTTGCGCATCGAACGACGACTGCGCGATGTAGCTGCGCAGCGCGGCCTTCTGCGGCGCGTCCAGCGGGCCGTAGATGCCTTCCGCGCGGCCTGTCAGCTGCTTGAAGCGGTGCTCGCGCAACTGTTCGGGCGCCACGTCCAGCCATTCCTTTTTCCAGTCCGCGTTGCTGCGGGCCTGCTTTTTCTGCAGGTGACGTATCTGCGCGTCGGTGAGCTGCGTGGCCAGCCACGCCAGGCTGGGTTCGGCCTGCGCCAGCACCGCGTCGACCTGGCCGCGCACCTGCGCGTAGGCGCTGCAGGCCTGCTCGGGCGACAGGGATTCAGGCAACTGGCGCTGCAGCTGCTGCAGCAGCGCGGCATGGCGGGGCAGCATGGTGTCGCGGTGCCACTGGTGCAGCTCGTCCAGCCGGCCGCGCACACGTTCTGCCTGGTCCTGCGACAGATCCAGGTAGCTGTTGATCTGCCACTGCACGAGCTGCGGCGCCTGGTGGTAGGCAAGCTTGACGGTGCTGCAGGCCTGCAGCAGCAGGGCGCTGGCGGCCAGCAGCGCGGCGGATCGCAGGGTTTTGCGGTGCAGCAAGGGCAGTGCAAGGTGCACAGGCTAGCTCCTGATGGGGGTGGTGAAGATGCGTTGGCGACGGGCCCGGCGGACAGGGCGCGCCGCATATCCGCCGCAGGTCAGTGCGAGCCCGACACAGCGCTGCGGGCGGCCACACGCCTCAGCGGTGGCGCAGGCCGCCCTTCAAAAAAAGATCAGTTGTCCTGCCGGCGAATCAGCTGCCGGCCACTGGCCGTGATGGCCAGTTCGCCCCGCACGCCTTTGGTGATCAGCCCCCATTCGAGCAGGCGGCCGGACACGTGGTCCTTGAGCGCGTGGGGCAGTGTGATGACTTCGCCCATTTCGAGCTGCTTGAGGGTTTCGATCTCGTCAACCGTGGGATCGAAATGCGGAGCATGGTAGGTGGTCATGGGTGGTCGCTCTCTCGAACAAGGTGGATGAATGAATGAAAGACTGACTGCCGCTTCTCCAGATTAGTTCACCGACCGGATGGGCGCAAGGCTCTCGGACCTTCAGAACGTGTTTACGATCTCGCAGGGGATCGCGTTGGAGCGCAATCGGGATGAGTGGA
>NZ_JBMIRS010000179.1:0-1944 GCF_049198005.1 Paracidovorax sp. MALMAid1276
ACGAAGTCACCGCGCGCCGATGCCTGAAGTGCCATGCAGGCCAAGAGCGGCGCCAGGAGTCTGCGCGGTAGAAGGCATCGAAGCGAAACGCGCGAGACCGGTTTGTCGTGCGTTGCAGCCGATGCACCGTCTGCCGCGCAGACTCCTGGCCACAGCGCGCGCGCGGCAGATGTCAATGTCAAAAGAAGTCCCCCCGATAGCAGCACGATGTGCGAGAGAGGGTGGTCTTGCGCCACCCTGAAGCTGCCGGGAGTTTCGCCGCAGAATTTTTCAGCGCAGCGTCAAAAGGCGGTTTTGGCAACCGCTTGTAGTGCCTTTAACAAATCCAAACGATTGCGCGTTGCGCGCCCTGTGCAGGGCGGCGAATGCGCGCTGAGGGGTGCAATGGGTGTGCTCAGCGCAGCGCCGCTTCGATGTCCCCGGCCAGCTTCTTGGGCGCGTCTTGTGGGGCATAGCGGCGGATCACCCGGCCGTCCTTGCCCACCAAAAACTTGGTGAAATTCCACTTGATGGCCTTGCTGCCGAGCAGGCCGGGGGCTTCGGCGGTGAGCCATTGGTAGAGGGGTGATGCGTTGGCGCCGTTCACGTCGATCTTGGCCATCATCGGAAAGCTCACACCGTAGTTCAGCTGGCAGAAGCTGGCGATCTCGTCGTTGCTGCCCGGGTCCTGGCTGCCGAACTGGTTGCAGGGAAAGCCCAGCACCACTAAGCCCTGGTCGGCGTACCGCTTGTGAAGCTCTTCCAGGCCGCCGAACTGGGGCGTGAAGCCGCAGGCGCTGGCGGTGTTCACGATCAGCAGCACCTTGCCGCGGTATTGCGACAGCGGCACGGTCTGGCCGTTCATCTGCTGGGCTTCAAAGTCGTAGATGCTGTCCGGCATGGGCGTGCTCCTGAGGAGATGGGGGAAGAGGAATGACGCGGCCATGGTAGCCGCTGGCAGGGGTGGACGTCGGTGTAGCGTGGGTGTAGCGCGCGTGGGGCGGGCGGCACTCAGTGCCCGGGCGGGCCGGGCAATGCGGGCGCGGCCGGGCGCCGAAACTGCAGCGCTGCCAGCAGCGAGGCCAGCAGGATGAGCGCGCCGCCCACCACGGTGCGGGTGTTGAGCGCAGACGCCCCGAGCAGGGCTGACGAGACGCTGGCAAACATCACCTCCGACAGCATCACCAGCGCCGTGGTGCCCGCAGCCAGCCGCGCGGCGCCAAACTGCAGCGCCCAGTTGCCCAGCAGCAGCACGCCGGCCAGTAGCAAGCCGGTCAGCACCCAGGTGCTGTCCCATGGCGGGAAGGCCTCGACCACGCCCAGCTGGCGCCCCATCACCGCCACCGCCAGCGCCATCAGCGTGCAGCCGGCGAACATGGCGAACATGCGCGCAGGGCCCGGCACCGCGTGCAGGTGGCGCAGGGTGACGTTGGTCACCGCAAACATGAAGCCGCCCAGCAGCGCCAGTCCGTCGGCCAGGCTGAGCCCGTGCAGCAGGCGCGACGCGGGCGCATCGGCCGGCAGCAGCACCAGCACCACGCCCGCAAATGCCAGCGCCAGCCGCAGCAAGGCCGAGGGCGTGGGCTGTTCGCCCAAAACCTTCCAGGCCAGCAGCACGGCCCAGGCGGGCATCAGGTAGAACAGCAGGATCACCCGCACCACATCGCCAATGGTCACGGCCCAGTTGAAGGCCACATTGTTCAGGCCCGAGGCCAGCGCCAGCAGCCACAGCTGCGGCTGCTGCCGCACCTGCGCCAGCAGCCGGGGCCGCCAGGCCAGCAGCCCCGCCAGCACCACCGCATACATGAACGCCGTGGCCCACAGCGGGTGCAGCCCCGCCCGGTGCATGTGCTGAAACGGCCACCACGCCAGGCCCCAGACAAAGGCGTTGAACAGCAGGGCAGCAAAGGGCAGAGGGGATTGCATTTCAAGCAAAAAATGGCTGCAGCGCTTGATGGATAAGCG
>NZ_JBMIRS010000182.1:0-8715 GCF_049198005.1 Paracidovorax sp. MALMAid1276
TAGACGCACTAGTTTCAGGTACTAGCGAGTAACATCGTGGAGGTTCGAGTCCTCTCCTGGGCACCAAGTTTAACGAGAACCGGCAACGGTTTTCAAAATATCAAGGCCGCTGAGACATCAGCGGCTTTTTTATTTTCCGCAGCTCCATCGTTCACACTGCCGCCCCCCGGGCCCCACCATGCAGTGCAACCCACCCACAAAATTCTTTGTCCATTTTTTGCTTAGGCAGCCAAAACCCCGAAATTGTTGTTCTATAATTCGAGGCTGATCTGAAAGCCCAGGTGGCGGAATTGGTAGACGCACTAGTTTCAGGTACTAGCGAGTAACATCGTGGAGGTTCGAGTCCTCTCCTGGGCACCAAACACATAAAAAGCCGTTGCAATCGCAACGGCTTTTTTGTTTTTGGCGGGTAGTTGAAGCATGGCCCGCTTCAATCGGATTGGTCCCTCAGGCTGCAAGCCACATGTTCGCAGCAGATGGATGCACCGATGTCCGGGGCGCGCGCCGTATCGAGCAGCGCCGCCCCAAGACCGGCGAGGGGCCGCCGCAGCGGCCCCATGCAGATCACTTGCGCAACAAGGCTTTCAGCGCGTTTTGCAGGCGCCGGGCGCTGGCCGCATCACTCGCCGTGGCCAGCACCTGGGCGGCATCCTGGCCCCAGGTCTGTGCGGGCGCGGGGTCATTGCGACGCGTCAACAGTTGCAGCTGCAACATGCGCCGGGCCGCAATGTGCTCGGCAGGCGTGGGTACCTCGGCGGCCATTTCCAAACGCAGCAGCGCTTCTGCCGCATCGCCCTTGGGCGCTGACGACAAGGACTGCGACCAGGCGCCGCGCACCTGCGGCGTCACGCGTCCGCCAAGGTCCTGCGCCGATGGCAGCTGTGCGGCATCGCGCTTCTCCCAGGCACCGATGAGCTGGGTCAGAGCTTCGCCATGGGCCTGGGCCGCCAGCTTTTTGAGCGCCAGCTGCGCGTGTTCCATGGCGTCGCGCTGCGCGCGGAACGCCGTGTCACCCAGCCGTGGACCCCGGTCTTCGTGCGCGGCGCCGCGATCACCAAAACGGCCGCCACGCTCGCTGTTGCGATCGCCAAAGCGCCCTTCGCCACGCGCCCCCCGACCGGCATCGCGGTCACCACCAGGTCGGCCGTCGCGACGATCACCGGGGCGGGCGCCACGTCCGGCCGCAGCCGGCGCGTCCTTTTTCATGCCCGGCCGGTCGTCTCCACGCACTGCCACCACAGGGCGTGCGGCAGGCTTGGGTGCCGGCGCGGGTTCTGCGGCCGATTGTTCGGATGCGCCCGCCGCAGCCTCGTCGGATGCCACGGGTGCAACGTCCCCTTCGGAAGCCGCCTGCGTCGGCGCGGCGGCGGGCTCCGCGGATGTCTGCATCTGTTCTTTCGCATGCTGCTGCGCAGCCGCCTGCGCCTGCCCGCGCAGCGCGGCCTCCAGCGCCTGCATGGCAGAACGGATCTGCTGGGCATCACCGGTGGCATTGGCGGCCTCCAGCGCCTTGGACGCATCCAGCACCGCCCGGTCGCGCACGCTCAACTCGGTGGCGGCACGCTCACGGTCTGCCGACTTGCGGTTGAACGCTTCATCGATCGGCTTGCGGAACGCGTCCCAAAGCTTCTGTTCATGCTTGCGGTCAAGCGGCACGGTCTGCGCTTCGGCTTGCCAGCGCTGCTGCAAGGCCTTGACCGCGTCGATGCGCAGCGCGGGCGCGGCGCCCAGGGCCGTGGCTTCTTCGATCATGGCGTGGCGACGGGCCAGGCTTTCCTTTTGTGCGGCCTCCAGCGGCGCCGCTGCCTGCGCAATCGCCGCCTTCCATTGCGGCTGAAGTTCGGCAAACAGCTTCTCGCCCACATGGCCGCCTTCGCGCCACCGATCGCCAAACTGGTGCAGCGCACGATTGATGGCCTTCCAGTCCCCAGAGGCCGCATGCTCCTGCGCCCAGGCCTTCACCTCTTCAATCAGCGCCAAGCGCTGCGCCTTGTGCTCAGCCGCCTCGGAGCGGATCTTGTCCAGCCACGCTTCAACCACCTTGTGCGCCGCATTGCAGGCCTCGTCGAACTTCTTCCAGAGCGCATGGTTGGGCGCGCCGCCCTGGTCGGCCTGTTTCCACTGCTCGCGCAGGCTGCGCAGGGTCTCCTGCATCTTGCGTCCGCCCAGCCCCTGGCCTTCGGGGCGGTTCAGCAGCGCTTCGGCCTTGGCCACCAGCTCTTCGCGCACCTGGTCGGCACTCCAGCGCTGCCAGCCTTCCAGCTCGCCAGCCGCCACCAGCGCAGTGTGCACCTGCTGCTCCAGCGCATTGTCGATGTGCCTGCCGTGCACCTTCAGCACAGCGCGCAACGCGGCGGCCGCGCCCGCACTGGCCTTGCCATGGCCTTCTGCCGTTTCCTTCTCCAGCGTGGCCAGCGCCTCGCGCACCGTGGCGGCGGCCTTCTCGATCACTTCGGCGGCAACCTTGGGCTTGGAGGCACCACGCGCTGGCTTGGCCGCAGCGGCGCTGGCCGCCGCTTCTGTGGGCAGACCGCGCGCGGCGCGCAGCTCATCGGCCCACACGGGCACGGGAGGCAGCGGAGCATTGGCGTCCTCGGCCGCCGCCGCTGCCTGCGCCACCGCGGGCTGGAACGCATCCCACACCACCAGCAACTGCGTGCGAGACGCATCCAGCAGAGGCGGAAAACGCGCCTCCACGCTGGCCCAGCTGCCATCGCTCGTGAGCTCCTGGGCCTGCGCCTGCCAGCGCTCCACATCGGCACGCAGAACATCGAGAGCGGCCTGGGCATCGCGCCACGGCTTGGTGGACAGCACCTCGATGCGCTGCGCGAGCAGCACAGCGGCTTCGCGCTGCACCTGCACGCGATGCTGCAGGTCTTCGATCACTTTCACCCGATCGGCCAACTGCACCTTGAGCAGCGACAGCGGCTCGCGAGAGAGCGGAGCACCGGCCTTGGCGGCATCACGCTGCCATGCCAGCGCATCGGCGATATTGAGTTTGGGGGCGGACAGCAAGGCCTGCGCCTTTTCAGCCCACTCGGCGGCGATGGCCTCCTGGCCCTTGGCGCGCCGGATCTCGTCCAGCCGCTCGCGCACGGCGCGGGCCGCACCCTTGTCGCGGCCGCTGAGCTCTTTGAACACCTCTTGCAGTTGCTCAGGCGCGGGTTGCGTCGTCAGCCAATCGCGGATGCGGGCCGCGCGCTCGCCCGAGGTGGCGGCCGAAAAGGCTCCGCCAGTCAGCGCGTCGAGAGGATGCGGCTCAGGGGTTTTGGCCGGGGCCGGATTCACTTCAGGTGCGTCGGACATTTTGCTGCGGGGAAAAAATGGAAACATGGACCAATTGAGAACAAGGGCGGGCGCGGGCGCAGTGCCGACGGCCGAGGCAGCGGACACGCAGACCACAAAAGGCGCGCCGCAGCGACAAAGGGGCTATTTTGACCGGTAACGGCAAGCGCATTGCGCAGCAAACCTGCCGCCAATGCGAGCCAGGCATGACGCAAAGTGCATGGACGGCGCCAGCATTGCATGAAACACCCGCCACCACCCTGCGCGCCCCGGCGCCAGCGCGCATTATCTATATATAGATACGTCGCCCTATTCCAAGCGCGGAACGCCCAGCGAGGAGCGATAGGCGACGGCAAAAAAGAAAGCCCGGCGGACGGGCCATGGGGCCTGCCTGCCGGGCTTGACGGCTGACACAACGGTCTTTGCCATCGGTCGACATGCGGAGAAGAACGTCCGCATGGCGGGGAGGCAAGGGATTGCCTCCAAGGGGTTGCCATGGAAGCTGCATCTGCTGCACCTTGGCACTGAATGCCCTCGGCGGGAGACTTTGCTTCGTCTGGCGATGCCTGAACTCTGACAGGCCCACGAACCTTATCAAAGTCACGACTCCAATTCAAACGGCGTTCTCAATGACGCGCTTCAGAACGATTGAATTTGACATCGGGCCGTCACAGAAACAACCGCTGCGGCCCGCCACCGAACGCCAAGAAGCGCGTAAAGCTGTAGATTTTTACAGATTTTTCATAACAAATACATCTATAAAACTTGTTTATTAGTATTGACTCTGCATTTAGAGAACTTCTAGAATCCGCCTGCCCCAAAAACGGGGCTAGTAAAAACCCCAACCCGCTGCCGAACCCGGCTAATTCAAACAGGGCGACCCGAGCACGCCACAGACGTGCCGTCCCACTTGTTGGCGTACCAATCCAGGCGACTTGCCGGGCAGGCGCAGTCTTCACAGACTGTCCTCTTCCCCTGCTGTGCCTCAGAAAGGAAGAGCTATGACAGCGTCAGGAAAAATCGTCTCCGGCGTACGAACCTTCGTGGCCGACGTGACCGAAGGTTTTCTTGAAATCACCCACAACAGCTTTGCCCTGATCGGGCTGGCCGTTGCCTTTGTCGTTATTGCGCTCACTGCGCGCCCCGACCTGCGCCAGGCTGGCGAGGAACAGTTGATGGACTGGCTGCGTACGCGCCAGCTTGAAACGCTGGGCATAACCGTGGAGCCCGAGGCGAGCGAGCGCGCCACTGCCGCCAACCCCAAGGACCTGCCCAAGGCGCAGGCTGCGGTCACGTTCTGGCTGAGCAAGAAGTACCGCGTGGCGCCCGAGCCGCTGAGCGTGCTCGTGGCGGAGGCCTATGACATCGGTGAACGCACCAAGATCGATCCCACGCTGATTCTGGCGATCATGGCCATCGAGTCGAGCTTCAACCCCTTTGCCCAGAGCGCCGTGGGTGCGCAGGGCCTGATGCAGGTGATGACCCGCGTGCACACCGACAAGTACGAGAGCTTCGGCGGCCACTTCGCAGCCTTTGACCCCGTGACCAACCTGCGTGTGGGCGTCAAGGTGCTGCAGGAGTGCATTGCGCGCGCCGGCTCGGTCGAAGGCGGGCTGCGCTACTACGTGGGCGCGGCCAATCTTCCCGACGATGGTGGCTATGCCGCCAAGGTTCTGGCAGAGCATTTCCGGCTCAGGCAGGTTGCCAATGGGCGCGCCATGCCCACCAATCCGCCACCCACGCTGTCTGCGCAGGCCGCACCCCAGGTGGTGCCTGCCGTGGCACCCGCGGCGGCCCCCGCCCCAGCACCCGCGCCCCTGGCGGTGCCTGCACCGGCCGCCCCGGCCGGCGAAAAAGTGGCCTTGCTGTCGGGTCTTTGAACTGCGCAAGGCCTGCCCATGGCGCAGCCTGGGAACCCGGCACGCCGCTTGGGCCACCACGGGGTCAGCTACACTAGCGGGGTACGCGACTGGCGATAGGCGCGGTATCGCAACGATGCCGCCGCTGACGTGGAAACCGGCAAGGGTCCGCCCCTTGTGAACCACTGGGAAGCGTGCCGCGCAGGTTCTTCCTGCCGCGTTCAGCCGTTCGCCTGGGCAGCCCTTGTTTCAAGGGACATCAAGAGCGTGTATATGGCCTTTTCATGGTGCCCGCAAGGCAGCAAACAGTCGCAATCCAGGCGCGGGCCGCAGCCCATGCTTGAGCCTGTGCAAGGCGCGCAACGACGAGTGCGGCTGTTTGCTGCCTTGCCCGAAGGGTTGCCCCGCAAAGGCAGCGTCTGCCGCGTTGCACATCCTCGCCGCACAGCGGTGCGGCTTGCGGTGAGCGCCTTGCAGCCACTGCCTTTGCGGGACAACGGACACCATGAAAAGGCCATATCCACGCTCTCAGCTTAGGACTGCCAACACCATGTACGACCGCAAAATCCTCGTCGAACAAACCGACCCCGAACTCTTTGCCGCCATTGAGGCCGAAAACGCCCGGCAAGAGCACCACATCGAGCTGATCGCCAGCGAAAACTACGCCTCCCCCGCCGTGATGTGGGCCCAGGGCACCCAGCTGACCAACAAGTACGCCGAGGGCTACCCCGGCAAGCGCTACTACGGTGGCTGCGAACATGTGGACGTGGCCGAGCAGCTGGCCATCGACCGCGTCAAGAAGATCTTCGGCGCCGATGCGGCCAACGTGCAGCCGCACTGCGGCGCTTCTGCCAACGAGGCCGTGTTCCTGGCCTTCCTCAAGCCCGGCGACACCATCATGGGCATGAGCCTGGCCGAAGGCGGCCACCTGACACACGGCATGCCGCTGAACATGTCGGGCAAGTGGTTCAACGTGGTCAGCTACGGCCTCGATAAGAACGAAGCCATTGACTACGACGCGATGGAAGCCAAGGCCCGCGAGCACAAGCCCAAGCTGATCGTGGCTGGTGCATCCGCCTACAGCCTGCACATCGACTTCGCCCGCTTCGCCAAGGTCGCCAAGGAAATCGGCGCGATCTTCATGGTGGACATGGCCCACTACGCCGGCCTGATCGCTGCGGGCGTGTACCCCAACCCCGTGCCGCACGCCGACGTGGTCACGTCCACCACGCACAAGAGCCTGCGCGGCCCGCGCGGCGGCATCATCCTGATGAAGGCCGAGCACGAAAAGGCCATCAACAGCGCCATCTTCCCCGGCCTGCAAGGCGGCCCGCTGATGCACGTGATCGCGGCCAAGGCCGTGGCCTTCAAGGAAGCCATGCAGCCCGAGTTCAAGGCTTATCAAGAGCAAGTGGCCAAGAACGCCAAGGTGGTGGCCGAGACGCTGACCGCACGCGGCCTGCGCATCGTGAGCGGCGGCACCCAAAGCCACGTGATGCTGGTCGACCTGCGCGCCAAGGGCATCACCGGCAAGGAAGCCGAGGCCGTGCTGGGCGCCGCCCACATGACCATCAACAAGAACGCGATCCCCAACGACCCTGAAAAGCCGATGGTGACCAGCGGCGTGCGCATTGGCACCCCCGCCATGACCACGCGCGGCTTCAAGGAAGAGGAAGCCCGCATCACGGCCAACCTGATTGCCGACGTGCTGGACAACCCGCGCGACGAGGCCAACATCGCTGCCGTGCGCGAGAAGGTCAACGCCCTGACGGCCCGCTTCCCGGTCTACCGCTGAGACGGAGCCTCGGCCACCATCATGAAGTGCCCCTTCTGCAGCCACCTCGAAACGCAAGTCGTTGAAACGCGGGTGTCTGAGGATGGGGTCTTCATCCGCCGCCGCCGCCAGTGCGGCGCGTGCGACAAGCGGTTTACCACCTACGAGCGGCCGGAGGTGAGCTTTCCGGCCATCGTCAAGAAGGACGGCCGCCGCATCGAATACGACCGGGGCAAGCTGTTGGCCTCGTTCAACCTGGCGCTGCGCAAGCGGCCCGTGAGCACGGTGCAGAT
The DNA here is from genome assembly GCF_049198005.1 of Paracidovorax sp. MALMAid1276. Lineage (NCBI taxonomy): Bacteria > Pseudomonadati > Pseudomonadota > Betaproteobacteria > Burkholderiales > Comamonadaceae > Paracidovorax > Paracidovorax sp. MALMAid1276. The sequence goes on from NZ_JBMIRS010000182.1 coordinate 7,212, forward strand.
CGACAACGCCATCGAACGCATTGAAGAAAAGCTGCTGAACCTGGGCCAGCGCGAAGTCATCTCCGGCCGCATTGGCGAGCTGGTGATGCGCGAGCTCAAGAAGCTGGACAAGGTGGCGTATATCCGCTTTGCGAGCGTCTACCGCAGCTTCGAGGACATCGACGACTTCCGCGCGATGGTGGATGAGGTACGCAAGTAGCCTGTGATCGGGGCCTGTATGTCTGGTCTATTTGGGTCTTTTTAGCCTGCAGCGCTTATCCATAAAGCGCTGGCAGCTATCAATTTTTTATCAAATCAAGACCGCCCGCCCCGGCTACATGGCGTCCCTATGCGCCCTTGTCACACAGGCTACAGCCACGATTGCTACCAAAAATATAGCTATCAGCGCTTGCTGCACAAGCGCAAAGCACATTTTTCACTCATTTAATCGCCTGACCTTGGTCAGCAGGCGCCGCGCGGGTGCCGGACAATGCGCCCGGTGAAAACCCGCCACTTCCTGCAGCTGGTGCTGCTGTCTGCCCTGTGGGGCGCCTCGTTTCTCTTCATCCGCGTTGCCAGTCCGGTGCTGGGCCCCAATGTGATGGCCGCGCTGCGCATCGGCCTGGCCACGCTCACGCTGATCGGCCTCATGCGGCTCGCCCGTGAAGACTGGCCGTGGCGCCATTGGCGCGAGCTGTTCGGCCTGGGCACGCTCACGGTGGCCCTGCCCTTCCTGCTGTATGCCTGGGCGGCGCTGCATCTGCCTGCCGGGTACAGCTCGCTGCTCAACACCATGGCCGTGCCCTTCGGCGTGCTCGCTGCGGCATGGATGAAGGAAGACACGCTGAGCGCGCGCAAGTGGCTGGGCTGCCTCTGCGGCTTTGCGGGGGTGGCGCTGATCGTGCAGCTGGGGCCGGTGCAGCCCACGCCGGCCTTGCTGCTGGCCGCGGCCGCGTGCGTGGCGGCCTCGGCCTGCTATGGCATCTCCACCACCTGGATGAAGCGCGCCACCCACCGCATGTCGCCGCTGTCCATTGCCGCAGGCATCCACGCTGCCGCGCTGGTGCTGCTGCTGCCCGGTGCCGCCTGGAGCCTGCCCGAGGCGCGCTTCACGCCGGGCGCGCTCGCGGCCGTGGCCGTGATGGGCATCGTGACCTCGGGGCTGGCCTACTGGCTCAACCTGCGCGTGCTCAAGCACGTATCGCCCGTGGCGGCCATGAGCTCAGCGTTCATGATCCCGCTGTTCGGTGTGGCCTGGGGCCATGTGTTCCTGGGCGAGGCGCTGGGGCCGGGCATGCTGTGGGGCGGCACCCTGGTGCTGGTGGCCACCGGCCTGGTCACGGGCTTCAACCCGCTGCGCTGGCTGGTGGCGCTGCGATCACGCGGGCAATAGCCGCCGCCGCGCAGCCGAGGCGCGTTAGAACGTGTTGACGATCTCCCAGGGGTCGCGCAGCGGTCTTGTCGGGATGGGGTGCAAGGCGCGGCGCGCAGTGGATAGCCCGGCTATCCACAAGCGCCGCAACGC
>NZ_JBMIRS010000183.1:0-5793 GCF_049198005.1 Paracidovorax sp. MALMAid1276
CTGCGAGATCGTAAACACGTTCTAAGGCCGCGCGCCGGGCTACGCCCCTGCGCCCTGCAGGGAGTGGGCACCCGCCTAAAATGCCCGGATGACTTTTCGCCCCACCACCGCCGCGCCAGAGCGCGCAGCCACCAGCCAGCGCATCGACGTCGCTCGCGCACTGTTGTTGACCCCGTTCGGCCTGGACGAAAGCCATCTGGCGCGCGCGCTGGGCGAGATCCGCGCCCACCAGGTGGACGATGCCGACCTGTACTTCCAGTACACCCGCAGCGAGGGCTGGAGCCTGGAGGAAGGCATTGTCAAGACGGGTTCCTTCAGCATCGACCAGGGTGTGGGCGTGCGCGCCGTCAGCGGCGAGAAGACGGCGTTTGCCTATTCCGACGACATTTCGGAGGCCTCGCTGCTCGACGCGGCCCGCACTGTGCGGTCAATTTCGGCTTCAGCGCTTACTGGTAAAGCGCGAGTAGCTCCTAAAAAGATAGCTGCAAGCCGCAGCCTCTATGCGGGTGTGGACCCCATCGCCTCGCTGGACAGCACGGCCAAGGTGGCACTTTTGGAGAAGCTGGAAAAGCGCGCCCGCGCCAAGGACCCCCGTGTGGCCCAGGTCATGGCGGGTCTCGCCAGCGAATACGACGTGGTGCTGGTGGCCCGTGCCGACGGCACCCTGGCCGCCGACGTGCGGCCGCTGGTGCGCCTGTCGGTCACGGTGATCGCCGAGCAGAACGGCCGCCGCGAAATGGGCTCGGCAGGCGGCGGCGGGCGGTTCGGCCTGGCCTACTTCGACGATGAGCAGATGGGCAAGTATGTGGACGAAGCCGTCAACGCCGCCCTGGTCAACCTCGAGTCGCGCCCTGCACCGGCGGGCGAGATGACGGTGGTGCTGGGCTCGGGCTGGCCCGGCATCCTGCTGCACGAGGCCATCGGCCACGGGCTGGAGGGCGATTTCAACCGCAAGGGCTCCAGCGCATTCAGCGGCCGCATCGGCCAGCGCGTGGCCGCCAAGGGGGTCACCGTGCTGGACGACGGCACCATTGCCGACCGGCGCGGCAGCCTCAACGTGGACGATGAGGGCCATGCCAGCCAGCGCAATGTGCTGATCGAAGACGGCATCCTGAAGGGCTATATCCAGGACAGCCTGAACGCCCGCCTGATGGGCGTGGCGCCCACGGGCAACGGCCGGCGCGAAAGCTACGCCCACATTCCCATGCCGCGCATGACCAACACCTACATGCTGGGCGGCGACAAGGACCCGCAGGAGATCATCGCCAGCATCAAGAAAGGCTTGTACGCCAGCAACTTTGGTGGCGGGCAGGTGGACATCACCTCCGGCAAATTCGTGTTCTCGGCCAGCGAGGCCTACTGGGTCGAGAACGGCAAGATCCAGTACCCCGTGAAGGGCGCCACCATCATCGGCAGCGGCCCCGAGTCGCTCAAGAAGGTGACCATGATCGGCAACGACATGCGCCTCGATAGCGGCGTGGGCACCTGCGGCAAGGAAGGCCAGAGCGTGCCCGTGGGCGTGGGCCAGCCCACGCTGCGCATCGAGGGCCTGACAGTGGGCGGAACCGCCTGAGGCGCGGGCAGCGGCTCGCACCCCGGGGTCCGCGCGTGCTGCGCGCGGCAGTGGTTCACGTTTTGGCCACTTTTCCGCGCTTGCGCAGGCCGAGCGGCAGCGCACAATGGACGGCACCATGCCTGTCACGCGCCCCAGTCAGTTGCTGACGCTCCAGTCGTTTGGCGACATCAGCCGGTTTCTGCGCGAAGGCGTGGCCGACGAGGATTCGCGCCAGCTGCGCGACAGCCTGGGCGCGCTTTCCACGCAGATCGACGAGGCCGTGCGCGTGCGCCGCACCAGCACCGACACGGCCGCCATCGCGCGGCAGGTGACGAGCCTGTCGCACATCGCGCGCGAGCACCAGCTGCTGCTCACGGGCCTGGGCTCGGCCTGGCACGCGCTGTACGAGCTGGGCGCCTACCAGCGCGCCTTGCGAGACTTGCGCAAGGCGATTGCCGACTGGCAGCAGATGCTGGAACAGCGAAGCCCCCGCGAGAGCGCGAGCTTCGACCACTTCGAGCTGCTGGCCTGGCGCACGCTGGGCGAAGCGCTGCTGCTCATCGACATGTACGAGCACCAGAGCGAACCCCAGAGCGAGCTGCCGGGCCCCGGCGCGCGCGCCAAGGGATCGGTGCTGCAGCGCATTCGCGCCTGGCTGGGCGGCCGCAGGCGCTGAGCCGACACGGCGCGAAACGGCTGTTGCCGCTGCTTTGTTGCGCGAATTCTGTCGCGCAATCGCAACAGATCGCGCTGGCTGCGCAGCCGCACTCCTGTGCTACATTGCCTGCCATGCAAGTTCGCAGCGCGTTTTATTTTTGGTTTTTTATCTCGGTCCCCGGCGGATGAGAGGAAAACGCGCAAGCACACACAACCTCCCCATACCAACCGCCGACGCTGCAAAGCCCGGCGGTTTTTGTTTTTCTGCCCTTCCGTTTTTTCACACAGATTCTTCAACTCATCACCCACAACACGAGGAAGCAACCATGACGGCACCCACCAACCCCACCAGCGATGCCTGGTACCGCAGCGTCGACAAAACCAGCCAGACCGACGACGAACGTATCAAGGACATCACCGTGTTGCCTCCTCCCGAGCACCTGATCCGCTTCTTCCCGATCGGCGGCACGCCGGTCGAGGCGCTGATCACGCAGACCCGCAAGAACATCCACAACATCATGGCCGGGCAGAACGACCGCCTGCTCGTGGTCATCGGCCCCTGCTCCATCCACGACCCGGCCGCCGCGCTGGAATACGCCCGCCGCCTGAAGGCCGTGCGGGAGCAGTACCAGGACACGCTGGAGATCGTCATGCGTGTCTACTTCGAAAAACCCCGCACCACCGTGGGCTGGAAGGGCCTGATCAACGACCCCTACCTGGACGAGAGCTACCGCATCGACGAAGGCCTGCGCATCGCGCGCCAGTTGCTCATCGACATCAACCGCCTGGGCATGCCGGCCGGCAGCGAGTTCCTGGACGTGATCTCGCCCCAGTACATCGGCGACCTGATCGCCTGGGGTGCCATCGGCGCGCGCACCACCGAAAGCCAGGTGCACCGCGAACTGGCTTCGGGCCTGTCGGCGCCCATTGGCTTCAAGAACGGCACCGACGGCAACATCCGCATTGCCACCGACGCCATCCAGTCGGCCAGCCGCGGCCACCACTTCCTGTCGGTGCACAAGAACGGCCAGGTGGCCATCGTCAACACCAGCGGCAACAAGGATTGCCACGTCATCCTGCGCGGCGGCAAGGCGCCCAACTACGACGCCGAGAGCGTGGCCGCTGCCTGCAAGGACCTGGAGGCCGCCAAGTTGCCCGCCACGCTGATGGTGGATTGCAGCCACGCCAACAGCAGCAAGCAGCACGCAAAGCAGCTGGACGTGGCCCGCGATGTGGCGGCGCAGATCGCCGGCGGTTCGCGCAGCGTGTTCGGCCTGATGATCGAAAGCCATCTGAATGAAGGCGCGCAGAAGTTCACGCCGGGCAAGGACGACCCGTCGGCGCTGGAATACGGCAAGAGCATCACCGACGCCTGCCTGGGCTGGGAGCCGTCGCTGGTTGCGCTGGCGGAGCTGTCGGATGCCGTCAAGGCGCGCCGGGCGCGCAGCGCCTAAACTGGCGATGTGCTCCCGCGTGGCGCAGCAGCCGAGCGAAGGCGCGTGCGTCGCGGGGGCCTTGCGCAGAAAGAGGTGTCATCCATGAAAAGCGAAGTGTCGGTCCGGCTGGCCGGGCATCAGGAGTTCCGTTTTGACCTGCAGGGCGCCGAGCCCATGGGGCACGAAGAAGGGCGGCGCTGGCTGGACGACCAGTTCACCACGCTCGACTGCGAGCCGTTGCGTGCCAGCGGCAAGGTGCTGCTGGCCGACAAGGTGCTGACCGTGGCGCGCGCCGCCGGTGCCACGCTGCTGGCCGACCCGGACTGGTCCCGCACCTTTGCGCGGGCCGCCACCGCAGCCCTGGCCAAACCCGTGGTGCGGGTGGATGTCGAGGCAATGACCGTCTCGTTCTGAGACGAAAATATCGGTAAAAATCGGCTCCAGCGCTTATCTGATAAGCGCTGATGGCTATTATTTTTGAAGCGCCTGCAGCAGCTTGGCGTGGATGCCGCCAAAGCCGCCGTTGCTCATGCACACCACATGGTCGCCGGGCCGGGCCGCTTGCACCACCTGGGCCACCAGGGTGGCGATGTCGGGGGCGGTCTGGGCGCGCTGGCCCGGGCCCACGCCCAGCGGCGCGAGCGCCTCGGCCGCATCCCAGTCCAGCCCGGCGGTGTGGCAGAAGGCCAGGTCGGCGGGTTCCAGCGCCCAGGGCAGCTGGCTTTTCATGGCGCCCAGCTTCATGGTGTTGCTGCGGGGCTCGAACACCGCCAGGATGCGCGCGCCCGCCTCTGGGCCGCCCAGGCTGCGGCGCAGGCCGTCGAGCGTGGTGCGCAAGGCCGTGGGGTGGTGGGCAAAGTCGTCGTACACCGCCACGCCGGCCACGGTGCCGCGCAGTTCCATGCGCCGCTTCACGTTCTGAAAGGTGTTGAGCGCCGCAGCCGCCTGGGCGGGGCTCACGCCCACATGGTGGGCCGCGGCAATGGCGGCCAGCGCGTTGAGCTGGTTGTGCTGCCCCGTCAGCGCCCATTCCACGCGCGCCACGGGCTGGCCCCAGTGCAGCACGTCGAATGCCTGGTGCGTGCCCTCGGCGCTGAAATCGCTCACGGCGGCGCCAAAGCTGGCCACCTCGCTCCAGCACCCGGTGTGCAGCACACGGGCCAGGCTGTCTTCCAGCCCGTTGACGACCACGCAGCCGCTGGGCGGCACGGTGCGCACCAGGTGGTGGAATTGCCGCTCGATGGCAGCCAGATCGTCAAAGATGTCGGCGTGATCGAACTCCAGGTTGTTCAGCACGGCGGTGCGCGGCCGGTAGTGCACAAACTTGCTGCGCTTGTCGAAGAAGGCGGTGTCGTATTCGTCGGCTTCGATGACAAACAGGGGGGTAGGGCGGGGCGGCTGCGCTCCCTGCTTCGTGTCCCCCGCCCGCTTTGCGGGCTCCTCCTTGATCTGCGCAGGGAGCGCAGCCGCCCCGCCCAGCCGGGCCGACACGCCGAAGTTCAGCGGCACGCCGCCGATCAGGAAGCCAGGCTGCAGGCCGGCGCTTTCCAGAATCCACGCCAGCATCGACGTGGTGGTGGTCTTGCCGTGGGTGCCCGCCACTGCGAGCACGTGGCGGCCCTGCAGCACATGCTCGGCCAGCCACGCTGGGCCGCTGGTGTAGGGCGCGCCCGCATCGAGGATGGCTTCCATCAGCGGGAACTTGGGGGCCCCGTCTGCCAGCCGGGCGCGGCTCACCACGTTGCCGATCACGAACATGTCCGGCGCCAGCGCCATCTGGTCGGCGCCATAGCCTTCGATCAGGTCGATGCCCAGAGCGCGGAGCTGGTCGCTCATGGGGGGGTAGACGCCGGCATCGCAGCCCGTCACGCGGTGGCCTGCCTCCCGTGCCAGCGCGGCCAGCCCGCCCATGAAGGTGCCGCAGATCCCCAGTATGTGTATGTGCATGGGCGCAGATTCTAAGCCGGGCCGCCGGGCGAAAAACTTTGCATGAAAAACGCCTTCAGCGCTTTGCTATCAAGTATTTGCAGCTATTGAAAACAGAGCATCGACGGAACACCCCGCGGGGGCATGGGGTGATGCGGGGTGCCGTGTCGTGCGATGGCGCCACAATGCGGCCTAGGAGTCTGCGCGGCAGAAGGAGCA